>NZ_JAMYMZ010000004.1:0-283010 GCF_040318825.1 Mesorhizobium sp. M1006 | reverse complement strand
CGGGCAACCCGCAACAGAACGGCCGCCACGAGCGCATGCATCTGACCTTAAAGAAAGAGACGACCAGGCCGCCCGGCATGAACATTCTCCAGCAGCAGGCGAGGTTCGACGCTTTCATCAGCGAATTCAATGAGGAAAGGCCACACGAGGCGCTCGCCATGCGCACCCCGGCCGAGCTCTACACGCCGTCCTCAAGAGCCTATGACGGCCTGCCGGAACTGGAATACCCCTTCCACGACCGCGACATCCTGGTTACCGCTTGCGGCCGCATCTGCATGCACAGGAAGAAGATCAGCGTCTCGACCGTGCTCGCCGGTCAGAGGCTGGGAATCAAGGAGATCGACGACGGCATTTGGCTCGTCAGCTTCATGCATTACGATCTCGGGTATATCGACTTGGAACAGAGGACCTTGCAGACCATCGACAACCCGTTCGGCACGAGGTTGTCACCCATGTCTTAAGTACAATCTGTTACCCATGTCTCCGGGTTGGACAGAGATTTAACTGGCGGAGAGAGCGGGATTCGAACCCGCGTTACGGTTTCCCGTAAACACACTTTCCAGGCGTGCGCCTTCAACCACTCGGCCACCTCTCCGTCTTTTTAGCATTTTCGACGCGGCCGGTTTCGCCGCGCGGGTTGGGGAGATGCATCTCCTTTGGGATTCCGGTGCCGGAATTCCGGCCGTGGGCGCCGTCAACCAGCGGATACCCTTTCCCCGCACCTGAGCCGTCAAAGCAACAGGCGCGGGGCTCATCTAGTCGATCCGGTGCCGAATGCCAAGACATAACGGCAGTCTATTCGCTTTGCCGGATACGGATGCTCAGCCCATGCCGCTGGGGCACCCGTTGGGAGCCTATCGAAAGGAGCGGCGGAGGTGTGCTTGCCGTCCCCGGCGCGCCACCGGTCCCGGCGAACCGGCGGCCGCAGGTTCAACTTCGCGTGTCGCGATTGCGGATAAAGCACGCAGATCCTATTTAACAGTCCACACGACATTCTGATAAACTCCTGGGGAGGAAGGGTCCGGATGTTCCGCTTTATCTTCCGTCTTGCCGCAATGATCGCGCTTTCGGTTTCGGTCATCATGGCCGTGCTCGATGCGACCCGCTCGGTGGCGGCTTCGGCGCTGGTGATGACTCCGCTCAACACCAGCTGGCTCGCGGTTTCGCCGGATACGCGCAGCGCCTTCGAAAGCTTCGTCCGCGACAAGGTCAACCCGCTGCTGTGGGACGGTGCCATCGCCTGGGTGCTCAGCCAGCCCGGCTTTGCCGTGTTCGCGGTGCTGGCGTTCATTCTTTATGCAATCGGTTACAGGCGGCAGCGCCCCAGCGGGCGGTTCGCCGCAACCTGACATTTCCAGCCTGACCCGGTGATCCCGTACCCGGAAGGCTCAACCAAGAAGAAAAGGAAGCCACACATGTTTCTCAGCGACATGCTGAACAAGAAGCTCAACCTGCCGAAACCCTCCGAGGCGTTGCCCGGCCGCGACCGGCCGATCCCGACGGCATCGAAGCACTTTGTCTCGAACAGGCCGCTCAAGGGTCCTTATCCCGAAGGGATGGAAACGGCGATGTTCGGGCTGGGCTGCTTCTGGGGCGCCGAGCGCCTGTTCTGGCAAGTCGAGGGCGTATGGGTCACGGCGGCCGGCTATGCCGGCGGCGTCACGCCCAACCCGACCTATCAGGAAACCTGCACGGGCCTGACAGGCCATGCCGAAGTCGTGCTCGTCGTCTACGATCCCAAGATCGTGTCCTATGCCGAGCTCTTGAAGCTGTTCTGGGAAAGCCACGACCCGACGCAAGGCATGCGCCAGGGCAATGATGTCGGCACCACCTACCGTTCGGCGATCTATACGTTCAACGACGCGCAGTACCAGGCGGCGCTCGCCTCGCGCGATGCCTACGAGGCTTCGCTGCGCGGTGCCGGACGCGGCAAGATCACCACCGAGATCGCGCCGGCGCCGGAATTCTACTTCGCCGAGGAAGACCACCAGCAATATCTGGCGAAGAACCCTTACGGCTATTGCGGCCTGCAGGGAACCGGCGTCACCTGCGCCATTCCGGCCGCCGTCTCCGCCTGATTTTATGCCCCTGACGCAAGGAATATGCTGTGGCGCCGCGATGCGGCGCCATGCTTTTCCAAAGGGTCAAAATTCCACGTGAATTTTGTTTCGGGCCGTGCCAGATTGACCCGAAGCGGGAGGAAGACACTCCTGCCCGACACCGTATGCCTGCCGGAGAACCGGGCCGGCATGCGGTGCATAATGGACAAATAACCGACAGGGGTGTGGATCACATGAAACGTATCGTTCTCGGCCTCATGGCCGCAGCTGCAATGGTTCTTCCGGCCTTCGCCGCGGACATTCAACCCGCGATCCTCTATGATCTCGGCGGCAAGTTTGACAAGTCGTTCAACGAGGCATCCTTCCACGGCGCTGAAAAGTTCAAGACCGAGACCGGCATCCCCTATGTGGAATTCGAGGTCAGCAACGCCACCCAGCGCGAGCAGGCGCTGCGCCGTTTCGCCGAGGACGGCCGCAACCCGATCGTCATGGCGGGCTTCTCGTGGGCTGACGCGCTTGACAAGATCGCAACCGAGTTCCCCGACACCAAATTCGCCATCATCGACATGGTCGTCGACAAGCCCAATGTCCGCTCCCTGGTCTATAAGGAGCAGGAAGGCTCGTACCTCGTCGGCGTGATGGCGGCGATGGCTTCCAAGACCAAGAAGGTCGGCTTCGTCGGCGGCATGGATATTCCGCTGATCCGCAGGTTCGGCTGCGGCTATGTCGGCGGCGCCAAGGCGGCCGGGGCCACCGACGTCATCCAGAACATGACCGGCGATACGCCGGCAGCCTGGAACGATCCGGCCAAGGGCGGCGAGATCGCCAAGACGCAAATCGACCAGGGCGCCGACGTAATCTACGCAGCGGCGGGCGGCACCGGTGTCGGTGTGCTGCAGGCAGCGGCCGACGCCGGCAAGCTCGGCATCGGCGTTGATTCCAACCAGAACGGCCTGCAGCCCGGCAAGGTGCTGACCTCGATGGTCAAGCGCGTCGACGTTGCCGTCTACAACACCTTCATGGATGCCAAGAACGACAAGTTCACGGCGGGCGTCAACGATCTCGGCCTCAAGGAAGGCGGGGTCGACTACGCCATGGACGACAACAACAAGGCGCTTGTCGACGATGCGATGAAGGCGGCGGTCGAAAAAGCCAAGGCCGACATCATAGCCGGCACCATCAAGGTGCACGACTACATGTCGGACAATGCCTGCCCGTATTGATCGATTGCTGTTATTGATCGACTGGCACTGCTGAAGTGACGAGCCGCCGGGTGAAAGCCCGGCGGTTTTGTCTTGTCGGCCCGCTCACCAGTGCGGCGGCTTGGTCACCGGCACGTCGGGCGCGGCCTGTTCCTCCAGCGCCAGGAAGCGCTCGGCCAGCGCGTCCAGCTTGCGCTGCATGCGCTCGATCACCTTCCACTGCTCGGCGATCTGGCCGGACAGTTCCTCGATGATCTTCTCCTGCTCGGCGGCGCGGATTTCCAGCGTCGTCAGCCGGTCCTCGGGCATGGTCATTTGAAATCCTCGATCAGGCGATTGTGCAGGGTGCGGCCACGTTGGAAATTGACAAGCATGGCGGGATTTGTCGAGAGTGAACCCTGCTCCGGCCAATTGGTAGGGACCCAATTGGCACAGACTGGGCGTCATGCTAGGCGTTTGACCAAGCGGTAAAAAAATAACAGTGGGAACAGGCTGCATGGCGCAAGCCGCAATCGAGCTGATCGGCATCGACAAGAGCTTTGGCGCCGTGCGCGCCAACCGCGACATCAATCTGGAGATTATGCGCGGCACTATCCATGGCATCGTCGGCGAAAACGGCGCCGGCAAGTCGACGCTGATGTCGATCCTCTATGGTTTCTACCAGGCCGATTCCGGCGAGATCCGTGTCGGCGGCCAGCCGGCATCGATCAAGACGCCAAACGATGCGATCGCGCTCGGCATCGGCATGGTGCATCAGCATTTCATGCTGGTCGACAATTTCTCGGTGCTGGAAAACGTCATTCTCGGCGCCGAAAGCGATGCGCTGCTGAAGAAGAGCATTGCCAAGGCGCGTTCCGAGCTGGAGCGGCTCGAGCGCGAATACGGGCTCGAAGTCGATCCCGACGCCATCATCGAGGAGTTGCCGGTCGGCCTGCAGCAACGCGTCGAAATCCTCAAGGCGCTCTATCGCGGCGCCGAGATCCTGATCCTCGACGAGCCGACAGGCGTGCTGACGCCGGCCGAGGCCGACCATCTGTTCCGCATCCTCAGGCAGCTGAAGGAGCAGGGCAAGACGATCGTGCTGATCACCCACAAGCTGCGCGAGATCATGGCGATCACCGACACGGTCTCGGTGATGCGCCAGGGCACCATGGTGGCGACACGCGAAACCAGGAAGACCACGGTCGAGGAGCTGGCCGAGCTGATGGTCGGCCGGCGCGTGCTGCTGCGCGTCGAAAAGGGCGAGGCGAAGGCCGGCGGCGTCAAGCTCGCGGTCAAGAACCTGACGGTCAAGGATTCCCGCGGCGTCACCATGGTCGACGACGTCTCCTTCGACGTCCATGCCGGCGAGATCGTCGGCATTGCCGGCGTCGCCGGCAACGGGCAGTCCGAATTGCTCGAGGCGATTTCCGGCATCAGGCATGCCGTTTCGGGCTCGGTCATGCTCGACGGCAAGCCGATCGACCTCACCGGCGCCGCCGACCCTGGCGAGCTGCGCGAGCGCGGCCTCGCCCATGTGCCGGAGGACCGCCATCATGTCGGGCTCGTGCTGGCCTTCGAGGAAAACGAGAATTCGATCCTCGGCTACCAGGACGACGCGCGCTATCTGAAGGGGCCGTTTCTCGACATCGACGCCATCCGTAACGATGCCAGGGACAAGATCGTCAAATATGACATCCGCCCGGCGGACTGCCGCCTCAAGACCGCCAATTTCTCCGGCGGCAACCAGCAGAAGATCGTGCTGGCGCGGGAAATGGAACAAGATCCCGGCGTGTTGATCGTCGGCCAGCCGACACGCGGCGTCGATGTCGGCGCCATCGAATTCATCCACAAGCGCCTCATCGCCATGCGCGACCAAGGCAAGGCGGTGCTGGTGGTTTCGGTCGAGCTCGACGAGATCCGCTCGCTGTCCGACCGCATCCTGGTGATGTTTGCCGGCCGCATCGTCGGCGAACGCGGCCCCGACGCGACCGAGGGCGAGCTCGGCCTGCTGATGGCCGGCGTCGAGCAGCGCGAGGCGGCGGAATGAGCACTCCCTATGCCAAGCTGCCGGCCTGGGCCGACTACGTGCTGATCCCGCTGATCAACCTGTTCGTCGCCTTCGTCGTTGCCGGCTTCGTCGTCATATTGGTTGGCGAGAACCCACTGCGCGCAGCCGTCGTCCTGGTCGAGGGTGCCTTCGGCCGCGGCCAAGGCATCGCGTTCACGCTTTTCTATGCCACCACCTTCATCTTCAGCGGGCTTTCGGTGGCGGTTGCGGCGCATTGCGGCCTGTTCAACATCGGTGGCGAGGGCCAGGGCTATATCGCCGGTCTCGGCATCGGCATTGTTTGTCTGGCCTTCGACAGCTTCCTGCCTTGGTGGCTGACCTTCCCGATCGCCATTATCGCCGCCGCGGCGATGGGCGCGCTGTGGGCGCTGATCCCGGCCTATCTGCAGGCCAAGCGCGGCTCGCATATCGTCATCACCACCATCATGTTCAACTTCATCGCTGCCAGCGTCATGGTCTATGCGCTGGTGGGGATGCTGAAGCCGCCCGGCTCGATGGCGCCGCAGACGCGCACCTTCCTCGAAGGCGCGCAATTGCCGAAGCTCAACTGGGTCATCGAATTGTTCGGCGCCAAAATCCGTTCGGCGCCATTCAACGTCAGTTCCCTGCTGGCGCTAGCCATGGCCTTTCTGGTGTGGGTGCTGATCTGGCGCACGAAGCTCGGCTACGAGATGCGCACCTATGGCCACAGCCCGAAAGCGGCGCGTTATGCCGGCATTTCGGAGATCCGCATCATCATCATTGCGATGATGATCTCGGGCGCGCTGGCCGGCATGATGGCGCTCAACCCGACGATGGGCGACCAGCACAATGTCGCGCTCGAATTCGTTTCGGGCGCCGGTTTCGTCGGCATCGCGGTGGCACTGATGGGACGCCTGCACCCGGTCGGCATCGTGCTGGCGGCGATCCTGTTCGGCATGCTCTACCAGGGCGGCGCCGAGCTCGCCTTCGAGATGCCGGTGATCAGCCGCGACATGATCGTCATCATCCAGGGCCTCGTGATCCTGTTCGCCGGCGCGCTCGAGCATATGTTCCGGCCCTACGTCCAGGCGTTGTTCGCCTCGCTCAGCCCGAAATCGGTCGGCATGGAAGCGGTCAAGGGGAAGGGCGCCTGAGATGGATTTCTTCAACGCTATCGTGCAGGTCCTGGACTCGACCATCCGCCTGTCTGTGCCCTTGCTGCTCGCCTGTCTCGCCGGCCTCTATTCGGAGCGGGCCGGCGTCTTCGACATCGGGCTCGAGGGCAAGATGCTTGTCGGCGCCTTCGCCGGTGCGGCCGCCGCCTCGGTCTTCCACTCGGCCTATCTCGGCCTCGGCATGGCCATCCTCATCTCGGTTGCCTTCGCGCTGATCCACGGCTTTGCCTCGATCACCCATCGCGGCAACCAGATCGTTTCCGGCGTCGCGATCAATTTCATTGCCGCCGGATCGACGATCATGCTCGGCCAGGCCTGGTTCCAGCAAGGCGGGCGCACGCCGGCGCTGGCCGCCGGCGAGCGCTTCGAGGCAATCATCTGGCCGGGCGCAGAGGCGCTCAGGAGCGTTCCGATTCTCGGGCCGATCTATTCGGAACTCATCTCCGGCCATTCCGTGCTGGTCTATCTCGCCTTCCTGGCCGTGCCGTTCACCTGGTGGGTGCTGTTTCGCACCCGCTTCGGCTTGCGCCTGCGCGCCGTCGGCGAGAACCCGGCCGCGGTCGACACCGCCGGCATATCAGTCGCCTGGCTGCGCTATCGGGCGCTGATCTGCACCGGCGTGCTCACCGGCATTGCCGGAGCCTATCTGTCGATGGTGCAGAATGGCGGCTTCGTGAAGGACATGACCGCCGGCAAGGGCTATATCGCGCTGGCCGCGCTGATCTTCGCCAAATGGAAACCGGTCAACGCCATGTTCGCCTGCCTGCTGTTCGGCTTCCTCGACGCCGCGTCGATCCGCCTGCAAGGCACGCCGCTGCCGCTGATCGGCAAGGTGCCGGTGCAATTCATGCAGGCGCTGCCCTATGTGCTGACCGTCATCCTGCTTGCCGGCTTCATCGGCAAGGCAATCCCGCCGCGCGCCGGCGGCGTGCCTTATGTCAAGGAACGCTGATCTATTATGGCTCATGATCTGTTCGAAGCGGCGAAAGCCGCCATGGCCAAGGCCTATGCGCCCTATTCGAAATTTCCGGTCGGCGCGGCGTTGCGCACCGAGGACGGCCGTGTCTTCACCGGCGCCAATGTCGAGATCGCGTCCTATCCGGAGGGCTGGTGCGCCGAAACCACCGCACTTGCCAACTACATCATGGGCGGCGGCGGCAAAATCACGGAAATCGCCGTGATCGCCGAACGCGTGGCAAAATGCTCGCCCTGCGGCGGCTGCCGGCAGCGGCTGGCGGAATTCTGCCGGCCGGAGACGAAGTTCTATCTCTGCGATGATAGCGGCGTGGTCGAAACCGTGACCATGGGCGAGTTGCTGCCATACGGGTTTGAAGGCGATGTGCTGAAATGAAGGAAGCGCTCGATCACCTCGTCGAAAGGCTGGACGGGCTGGCGCCGACTACCGCCTTGGTGCTGGGGTCAGGGCTTGGCGGGCTTGTCGACCAAGTCGAGGATGCGGTGCGCATCTCCTACGCCGACTTGCCGGGGTTTCCCCGAAGCGGAGTCAGCGGCCATGCCGGCGAGGTGGTGGCGGGGCTCTTTGCCGGCACGCCGGTGCTGATGCTGTCCGGCCGGGCGCATTATTACGAGCACGGCAACGCGGCGGCGATGCGGCCGGCACTCGAGGTGCTCGCCGGCCTCGGCATCTCCAGGCTGATCCTCACCAACGCCGCCGGTTCGGTCGATCCCGGGATGGGCCCGGGCTCGGTGATGCTGATCACCGACCACATCAATTTCTCGGGCTCCAACCCGCTGATCGGCGAACCGAGCGACCGCCGTTTCGTCGGCCTGACCGAAGCCTATGACGCCGGTCTCCGCTCCGCCATCGAGCAGGCGGCGAAGGCCACCGGTACCACGCTGCACAAGGGCGTCTATATGTGGTTCTCCGGCCCATGCTTCGAGACGCCCGCCGAGATCCGCATGGCGCGCGTCATGGGCGCCAACGCGGTCGGCATGTCGACGGTGCCGGAGGTCATTCTCGCCCGCTTCCTTGGGCTGCGCGTCGCCGCCTGTTCGGTCGTGACCAACCTTGCTGCCGGCATGACCGGAGCCGAGCTGTCGCACCAGGAGACCAAGGACATGGCGCCGGTTGGCGGTGCGCGGCTGGCGACCATTCTGCAGCGTGTTTTTCAGGACGGGCTTCCGGAGCACAGGGTCGACGCCTGATGCTTCCCCAGGAAATCATCCGCCGCAAGCGCGACGGCCAGAAGCTCTCGGCTGAGGAGACAGCGTTCTTCATCGAGGGTCTGACCGCCGGCACAGTCACCGACGCGCAGGTCGGCGCCTTTGCCATGGCGGTGTTCTTCAACGGCATGAGCCGCGACGAGGCGGTGGCGCTGACTATGGCGATGCGCGATTCCGGCGATGTGCTCGACTGGTCGGATCTGCCCGGCCCGGTCACCGACAAGCATTCGACCGGCGGCGTCGGCGACAATGTCTCCTTGATGCTGGCGCCGATCGTCGCTGCCTGCGGCGCCTATGTGCCGATGATTTCCGGCAGGGGTCTGGGCCATACCGGCGGCACGCTGGACAAGATGGATGCCATCCCCGGCTATATCAGCCAGCCGGATGTTGCGCGCTTCCGCAAGACGGTGCTCGAAACCGGCTGCGCCATCATCGGCCAGACCGCCGATCTCGCACCCGCCGACGCCAGGCTCTACGCCATCCGCGATGTGACGGGAACGGTCGAATCGGTGCCGCTGATCACTGCTTCGATCCTGTCGAAGAAGCTGGCCGCCGGCCTCAATTCGCTGGTGCTTGACGTCAAGGTCGGCAACGGGGCCTTCATGGAGAAATCGCGCGACGCAACCGCACTGGCCAACAGCCTGGTCGACGTCGCCAATGGCGCCGGCCTTAAGGCCTCGGCGCTGGTCACCGGCATGAACGAGCCCCTGGCGTCCGCCGCCGGCAATGCGGTCGAGGTGCGCAACGCCGTCGATTTTCTCACCGGCCGCTTTCGCGACCGGCGGCTGGAGGACGTGACGCTGGCGCTGGCCGCCGAGATGCTGCAATCGGCAGGCCTGGTGTCGTCCAACCAGGGCGGCCTGCGCCGCGCCGCCGAAACGCTGGCCGGCGGCCGCGCCGCTTCCATCTTCGCGCGCATGGTGGCGGCACTGGGTGGTCCCGTCGACTTTGTCGACAATCCGGAAAAATATCTGCCGAAAGCGGCAACGGAATTCGCGGTCAAGGCGAGCGCGAACGGCTTTGTCACCGGCATCGCGACCCGCGAGATCGGGCTTGCCGTGGTCGGGCTTGGCGGCGGGCGGACGCGGCCCGACGACAGGATCGATCACGCCGTCGGCATCACCAGGCTGTTGCCGGTCGGCGCTGAAGTGCGGGCCGGCGAAGCGCTGGCGCTGGTCCATGCCCGCAATACCGGGGATGCCGAAGCGGCCGCGGCCGCGGTGCTTTCGGCCTATACCATCGGCACTTCCAAACCGGCCACGGAGAAAACCGTCATCCGGCGGATCCTGCCGCGCGGGTAATCACTGAACCAGCAGCAGCTTGCCGTCTTCGACCTGGTATTTGTCGAGCCGCTGCAGAAAGCTCATGCCGATCAGGTTGGTGTGCAGCGCCCTGTCGTCGAGCACGACGGCCTCGACGCCCTCGACGGTGATCTTGCCGATCTGCAGGCGGTCAATCGTCACCACGGCGGCCTTGATCGCACCATTGGCGGTGTTGACCTGATGGCTGAAGTCCGTCGAATTGAGCGAGATGCCGATCCTGCGCGCGGTCGAGGTGTTGATGGCGACGAGCGTCGCACCGGTATCGATCATGCCGTCGACCTGGCGACCGTTCAACTTGAAGACCGACATGAAATGCCCGCGCGCGTCCGCGGTGACGACGACCTTGCGGCCGAGCGGCTGCGGCGTTGCCGGCCTGTCCGGGACGGCGGCGAGATTCAGGTTGGTTTGAGTGTCGGCCGGCCTGGCTCCGATGGCGGATTTCAACAGCCGCTCGATTACCTGTGAATTGGACTGATACACGATCGGCAGCGATGCCGACGTTCCGGCAAACACGCCAAGGATGAGGAGCTTGCGCAGCATGGACCGGCCTTTGTGGTTGCCGATCCTTAGTCCGACATGGTGATTGCCGCTTTAACGAGTGCGGAAACCAGCCGTTTGCGTAAACAATCGGTAAACGGATCTATTTGGTGCCGTACATGCGGTCGCCGGCATCGCCGAGACCCGGCATGATGTAGCCCTTTTCGTTGAGTTGGCGGTCGATGGAAGCGGTGAAGACCGGAACATCGGGATGCGCCTGGGTAAAACGCTCGAGGCCCTCTGGTGCCGCCAGCAGGCAGAGGAAGCGGATGTTGGTGGCACCGCGGCCTTTCAGCTTGTCGATCGCCGCGATCGCCGAATTGGCGGTCGCCAGCATCGGGTCGACGACGATCACCAGTCGGTCGGCGAGGTCGCCCGGCGCCTTGAAGAAATACTCGACCGCTTCCAGCGTCTCATGGTCGCGATAGAGGCCGATATGGGCGACACGCGCCGCCGGCACCAGATCGAGCAGGCCTTCGAGCAAGCCGTTGCCGGCGCGCAGCACCGAGGCGAAGACCAGTTTCTTGCCCTCCAGCGTCGGCGCCTCCATCGTTTCGATCGGCGTCTCGATGGTCGTCGTCGTCAGTTCCAGGTTGCGGGTGACCTCGTAGCCGAGCAGCAGCGAGATCTCGCGCAGCAGCCGCCGGAAGCCGGCCGTCGAGGTTTCCTTCTTGCGCATGATGGTCAGCTTGTGCTGGACAAGCGGATGGTCGACGACGGTGACGCCCTTCATGGTGTTCTCCAACTGCGCAAGTGAATGGTGAATGGTGAATAGTGAATAGTGAACTGGTTTGCGAGTCCTTGGTTGCGCGGAAAAACTCGCGGCTGACGGACCGAAGCGCCGGGTGAACCATTCACCATTCACCTGCCCTTGGCGCCGAGCCTGCCCAGCAGCACCGCCCTGGTCTTCCTGTCGACGAAGGCTGCCTCGATGGCCGTCCTGGTGACGGCGGTGAGCGCCTTGTCGTCCATCGCAAAATGCTCGGCAGCGATGTCGTATTCGCGTTTCAGCGAGGTCCAGAAGTAGGGCGGGTCATCGGAGTTGAGCGTCACCTTGCAGCCCGCTGCCCGCAAGGCGGGGAAGGGATGGTCGGCGAAGCTGTCGAAGATTTTCAGGGCGATGTTGGAGCCAGGGCAGCATTCGAGCACGACGCCTTCGTCGGCGATGCGCCGCACAAGCTCGGGGTTCTCGATGGCGCGCACGCCATGGCCGATGCGAGACGGGCGGATGTGGTCGAGTGCCGCCTCGACGCTCTCCCAGCCCATCAATTCGCCGGCATGGACGGTGATGCCGAGGTCGGCCTCGCGGGCGATCTCGAAGGCCCTAACATAATCTTCCAGGTCGCCTATCCGCTCGTCGCCGGCGACGCCGAAACCGGTGACCAGCGGATGCCCGCAGCGCGCGGCGAAACGCGCCGCCCGCTCGATCGATTCGACACCGAAATTGCGCACGCCGGTGACGATCATGCGGCCTTCGATGCCGGTCTTCGCCTTGGCGCGGGCCATGCCTTCGCCGAGCGCGTCGGTATAGGCCTTCGGCGACAGCCCGGCCTTGCTGGCATGGTCGGGCGAGGTGAAAACCTCGGAATAGATGGCGCCGTCGCGGGCGAGGCTGGTCAGGTAATGATCGGCCAGCCGCGCATAGTCTTCTTCGGTGCGGAACAGGTCCGACGAGAAGTCGTAGGCGGCGAGGAAAGAGGTGAAGTCGCGCCAGACGAAGGAGCCGTCCTGGATGTAGGGCGAGGCATCCTTGCCGTATTTCTCAGCTTGGCGGAGGACGAGTTCAGGCGCCGCTGCCCCTTCGATGTGGCAGTGCAGTTCTGCTTTCAAAGGCATTCAATTATCCCGTCAGGCTTTTTCTTATGACGCAAGTTCCTGTCGGAAAACCGTGTGACACTTTTCCGGAACCTGCTTCGAAGCGCGGCCGAACACCGCGCCTTAAACAATAGCGCCCGCACCATCGATCGGCTATGGTCCCGCCGATTTTATGGCGGATCAAAACGATGTCGGTTGAAAGAACCACTGCTGCGGGCGGCATGGAAACCTCTTATGGTTTCAAGCGGGTAGGGCCAGGCGACAAGCAGTCCCTGGTCAATGATGTTTTCCACAAGGTGGCGAACCGCTACGACCTGATGAACGACCTGATGTCGGCCGGCTTGCATCGATTGTGGAAGGACGCCATGGTCGCCTGGCTCAATCCACCGAAGCGGCCGGGCTGGAGCGTTCTCGACGTTGCCGGCGGCACCGGCGATGTCGCCTTCCGCATCGTCGAGGCGAGCGGCAGGCACGCTCATGCAACGGTTCTCGATATCAACGGCTCGATGCTCGCCGTCGGCCGCGACCGGGCCGAGAAAAAAGGCCTGTCGGCAAATACCGATTTCGTCGAAGCCAATGCCGAGGAACTGCCTTTTGCCGACGCTACTTTCGACGCCTACACCATCGCTTTCGGCATCCGCAACGTGCCGCGCATCGATGTGGCGCTTGCCGAAGCCTATCGCGTGCTGAAGCCTGGCGGGCGCTTTCTCTGCCTTGAATTCTCCGAGGTCGAGATGCCGCTGCTCGACAAGGTCTATAAAGCATGGTCGTTCAACGCCATTCCGCGGATCGGCAAGGTGGTGACCGGCGATGACGAGCCCTATTCCTATCTGGTCGAATCGATCCGCAAGTTTCCCAATCAGCAGAATTTCGCGGCGATGATTTCGCGCGCGGGCTTCGAGCGCGCCTCGTTCCGCAATTATTCCGGCGGCATTGCCGCGCTTCATTCGGGCTGGAAGCTTTGAGGCTGGCCCGCATTTTCCGACCTGCCTTGCGCCAGTTCAGGAAACCGGCAGGGCAAAGCCAGCCATGAGCAGCATCGGCGCTGGTTTCAGGCTCGTGCGGGCCGGCTGGGTGCTTGTGCGCGAGGGCGTCATCGCGGCTTTGCCCGGTGACGAGCTCTTCGGCTTGCCGAAATTCGGCTGGCGCATGGCCCGGCTATTCACCCGCCGTCGGGCGCTTGCCTATGAGCGCGGCGACAGGTTGGCCAAGGCGGTCGTGCGGCTCGGCCCATCCTACGTCAAGCTCGGCCAGTTCCTGGCGACACGGCCGGATGTCGTCGGCAACGATATCGCGCTTGATCTTGCCATGCTGCAGGACAAGATGCAGACCTTTCCCAAGGCCGAGGCCATAGCGGCGATAGAAGCATCGCTCGGACGCAAGGTCGGTGAGCTCTATGCCAGTTTTGGCGAGGCCGTCGCCGCCGCCTCGATCGCCCAGGTCCATACCGCTGAAACCCTGCAGGACGGCGTCGTTAGGCGAGTGGCGGTGAAGGTCATCCGGCCGGGCGTGCGCCGCCGCTTCTTTCGCGATCTCGAAAGCTATTTCCTCGCCGCCCGGCTGCAGGAAAAGTACATCCCGTCGTCGCGCCGGCTGCGGCCGGTCGAGGTGACGGAGACGCTGGCCCAGACTACCAAGATCGAAATGGATTTGAGGCTGGAGGCAGCGGCTTTTTCGGAGCTCGGCGAGAATACCAAGGACGATCCCGGCTTCCGTGTGCCGTCGGTCGACTGGGAGCGCACCGGTCGTGACGTGCTGACCATGGAATGGGTCGACGGCATCAAGATGAACGATATTGCCGGCCTGACCGCCGCCGGCCACGACCTGAAGGCGATTGCCGCCAACCTCGTTCAGTCGTTTCTGCGCCATACGCTGCGTGACGGTTTCTTCCACGCCGACATGCACCCGGGCAACCTGTTTATAGAAGCCGATGGCACCATCGTCGCCGTCGATCTCGGCATTGCCGGCCGGCTCGGCAAAAAGGAGCGCCGCTTCCTCGCCGAAATCCTCTACGGGTTCATCACGCGCGATTACCAGCGCGTCGCCGAGGTGCATTTCGAGGCCGGCTACGTGCCGCGCCAGCACAATGTCGCCGCCTTCGCCCAGGCGATCCGGGCGATCGGCGAACCGATCCACGGCCAGCCTGCCGAGACCATCTCGATGGCCAAGCTGCTGACGCTGCTGTTCGAAGTGACCGACCTCTTCGACATGGCGACGCGGTCCGAGCTGGTGCTGCTGCAGAAGACCATGGTCGTCGTCGAAGGCGTCGCCCGCACCCTCGACCCGGCCTTCAACATGTGGAAGACGTCGGAGCCGGTGGTGAGCGGCTGGATTGCCCGCAACCTCGGCCCGCGCGCCCTGCTGGCCGATGCGCGCGACGGTGCCAACGCGCTGCTGGCGCTGGCCCGCCAGGCACCGGACCTCGCCGCCCGCACCGAGCGGCTGTCGCGTGAGATCGACCTGATGGCCGAACACGGCCTGCGCTTCGACGAAAGGACCGCACGCGCGATCGGCAAGGCCGAGGCGCGCTACACCCGCTCCGGCCGGCTGGCGCTGTGGGTGATCGCATTGACGCTCGTGTATATCGCCGGGCGTATTTTCTAGCGCTTGTTGCAAAGTGATTGCATTGCTATCATTGCACTCAGCAATTCCGGGCAAGGTGCAATCAGATGGCCAGCATCACGATCCGCAACCTTGATGACGAGGTCAAGGACCTGCTGCGCCGACTGGCGGCGGAGAATGGCCGGTCGATGGAAGACCAGGCGCGGGTGATGATCCGCGCAGCGGTCGAAGGTCAGTTCGGTTCGGCCGGTCGCATCGACCAGATCGAGAAAACACTGCGCGAACTGACGAGTTCGCAGAGTCCAGCAGCGCCGGTGGTCGCCGTCTCCAGCCCGCGAGGCATCCTCTCCGGCAAGCGCATCCTGCTGATCATCGGCGGCGGCATCGCCGCCTACAAGGCGCTCGACCTGATCCGCCGGCTGCGCGAGCGCGGCGCGGCAGTGCGGGTGGTGATGACCGCGGCGGCGCAGGAGTTCGTCACTACGCTGTCGGCCGGGGCGCTGTCGGCCGACCATGTTTTCACCGAATTGTTCGACCGGCAGGACGAGCACGACATCGGCCATATCAGGCTGTCGCGCGAGGCCGACCTTTTGGTCGTGGCGCCGGCCACCGCCGACCTGATGGCAAAGCTCGCCAATGGCCATGCCAACGACCTTGCCTCGACCGTGCTCATCGCCACCGACAAGCGAGTTTTGATGGCGCCGGCGATGAACCCGAAAATGTGGGCGCATCCGGCGGCCCGCCGCAACCGCGCGACGCTGAGCAAGGACGGCGTCGCATTCGTCGGCCCGGCGAAGGGCGAGATGGCCGAGAGCAACGAGGTGGGCGAGGGCCGCATGGCCGAGCCGCTGGAGATCGTCGCCGCGATCGAGGCGCTGCTCGACAGCCGGCCAAAGCCGCTGGCGGGCAGGAAGATCATTGTCACCTCCGGGCCGACGCATGAACCGATCGACCCGGTCCGCTACATCGCCAACCGGTCGTCGGGCAAGCAGGGCCACGCCATTGCGGCGGCGCTGGCCAGGCTCGGTGCCGACGTGCGTCTCGTCTCCGGCCCGGTCGGCATTGCCGATCCGGCCGGCGTCGCCACGCTGCACGTCGAAACGGCCGTCGAGATGAAGGACGCCGTCGAGCAGCTGCTGCCGGCCGACGCGGCAGTGTTCGTCGCGGCTGTCGCCGACTGGCGCACTCAAAGTTCGGCCGGGGAAAAGATCAAGAAGGTGGCGGGCGAGGGGCCACCGGCGCTGCAGATGGTGGAAAATCCCGATATTCTCGCCGGTGTCGGGCATCACAAAAAGCGGCCGATGCTGGTGGTCGGTTTCGCCGCGGAGACGCAGGACCTGGTCAGGAATGCCGAGGCCAAGCTTGCAAAAAAGGGTGCCGATCTTATCGTTGCCAATGATGTCTCCCATGAAGATGGTTCCCCGGGCGTGATGGGCGGCGACCGCAACAAGGTGCGGATCGTCTCGAAGGCCGGCGTCGAGGAATGGCCGGAGATGAGCAAGGACGAGGTGGCGACGCGGCTCGCGGCGCTGATCGCCGACCGGATGAAGACGGTCGTTGTCTAGTCAATCTCCCCCACGGAGATTGACAGCTTCGCCGGCTCCGTGTCGGTCGCCCCCGAAATCCGCAAGGCGGCAAGGCATCCCAGGATTCCGAGCGGGATAAACGCCAGGAACAGCCAGGCGGCGACACTTGCCGCGGCCTCACGGTTCAGGCCTTCGGAAAAGCCGCTGGCGTTGGCGACGATGCCGGTCAGTGCCGCACCCACGGCATAACCGATGCGCTGCATGGTCGGCACAGCGGCCGAGGCGATCGTCTGCTCGCCTTCCTTGGCCGATGCCACGATGACACGCGTGACGAACGGCCAGGCGATGCCGAAACCGCCGCCTTGCAGCAAGGCACAAAGCAGGATCAACGGGATAGAGCCGGCCGGCACCGTATAGGCGAAACCGGCGACGCCCGTGGCGATCATCAGCGCCCCGCCGACGATGATCAGCCGCTCGCGTTCCGGCGGCGCATTGGCGACGAGGATCGACAGGATCGACCAGGCGATCGATTCGGCGGCGATGATGTAGCCGGTGGTCAGGATCGGAATGCCGTGCAGGCTGGTCAGAAGCAGCGGACCGTAGACGGTAAAGGAGCAGGTCGCCACCGAGAACGCGGCGACCATGGTCATGCCCGCGCCAACCGGCGAGCGCCATGAGAACAGCCGTGACGGGAACAGGCGCGAGCGCGGCTTCAGTGCGTCGATATAGATAAACACGCCAGGCCGACCAGGCCGAGGGTGAGCAGCAGCGACGAGCGCAGCAGGGCAATGTCGACGCCGTCGGTGGCAATCAGCACGACGCTGACGGCGAGGCAGCCAAGTGCCGCAAAGGGAAAGGGCGGCGCCGAGCCGCCCGTCGCCTGCGGCCTTGTTGCTTCCGGTGTGTCGAGCACGATGAAGCTTGCCAGCGCCATCGCCGTGCCGCCGAGGGTAAAGACACCGAAGGCCCAGCGCCAGGACGAGAATTCGGTCATGACCGCGCCGAGCACGGGGCCGCTGAAGGCGGCGACGCCCCAGATCGCCGACATGACGCCGAAAAGCTGCGGCCAGATCGCGCGGGCAAACAGCCGCTCGACCGAGACGAAGGCCAGCGACACCAGCGCGCCGCCACCGAGCCCCTCGATCAGGCGGCCGCAGAGGAACAGCGGCATCGAAGGCGCGGTGGCGCAGACCAGCGCGCCGGCGGCATAGAGCATTGCGGCGACCATCATGTTGGTACGCAGCGCGACATAGCTCACCAGCCGTCCGGCGGCCGCACCGGCAACGATGGCGCCGAGCTCGTAGATCGCCAGCGACCAGCCGACCAGTTGCACGCCGGCGAGTTCGCCGACCATGGCCGGCATGACCGTTGCCACCATGGTTTCGTTGGTGGCGTGCAGCAGGATGCCGAGGCTGATGAAGCAGAAGCGCGCCAGGTCGCCGCTCGCCCACAGCGCGCGCCAGTCGACCCTGTTTGTGCTTGTCTTGGTCATCCGGTCCCCCAGGCTTTCTCAGACGCTGGTCTGAAGTATTGGAGCGTTCTTCACGTCCAAATGAGTACATGCCGCAGTATGGGAGGACTTCTAGAACCTCAACCGTAGTTGAGATCAAGCGGTCTTGATCGCCGTTGACGTGGCGGATTTCAAAATTGTGCGATGGGGGACGATCACGAGGCGTTGAGATTCTGGTCAGACCGAAGACAAGCAATATTGGATCGCCGCAATCTTCGGTGACGGTAACGGCATGAACACAATTGCCATGCCGTGATCTTCGAGCGCCGCAACTTTGAACATCAGGGCGGCCCGTCCTCTGCGGAGTGGGCCTGCCGGAATCTATGAGCCTTCGGCAGCTATTCGCAGGCCGACACCTACGCTCCTCGCCGCTCGGGAGCCATGCTGCGCCGTTATTTGAACGAGTGGATCAGGTCGAGCGAGGTGACGGCGACCGCCAGGTTGACGCCGGTCTGTGCCTGGACACTGAGCGGCTGCAGCGAAAAGGCGCTGTCGAGGCCGCCGACCAGGAGATTGGCGCCGCCACCGGTGACCACGCTGGCCTCGGCGTTCACGCCATAGTAGCTGCCGGCAAGGTCGCCTTCATCGTGGTTGCGGGTCGCCGCCAGAACCGCCCATACCAGCTGGCCCTGATGCGTCCGGCCGACATCGACGCCGAGCTTGGAAATCACCCCGGTATAGACTTCAGAGGGGCCGCCACGATGCGGACGAAAGACACAGGAAACACCCTTGTTGGAAGTGACGAGATAGGCCGTGCCGCCGTCGATGGTGCAGTCGAGCACGCCGAGCTGGAGTTTGCTGGCGCTGGCGGGAGCGGCAACGACGGTCGTGGCGAGAACAGCGGCACAAGCGAGTTTCTTGATCATGGCAGGGTCCTTTCGAAATTGCCTTGTACAAACGGCTGAGCACGCCGAGCGTTCCGCCGAAAACTTGGCGCCAGCAAGGCGAAGCTAAACGCAGGGTTGTCGGAGTGCGGAAACGGAGGCCCGATTAACCGGCCGCTCAGCCAGCACTGGTGCGGGCCAGGCCGTCCTTGGCCGGCTGGTAGGTCGGATTGAGGTGCACGGCCTCGCGGTAGGATTTCGCGGCCCTGACCTTGTCGCCGCGCCGCTCGTAGATCAACGCCTGGTTGGACCAGGCCTCAGCATTCTTGCCGTCGAGCTTGATGGCCATGTTGAAGTCGGCGAAGGCATTGTCCTCGTCGTTCATGGCAAGGTAGGAGAGGCCGCGCCCGTTGTAAGGCTCGGAGGCGTCCGGCGCCAACGAAATGGCGGTCGAGAAATCCTCGATGGCAAAGGCGTGCTGGCCCTGGCTCTGGTAGATCAGGCCGCGATTGTGATAGGCGCGCGCATCGGTCGTGTCGAGCTGGATGGCTTTCTGGAAATCGTTGAAGGCTTCCTGGACCCGGCCCGCCCTGCGGTAGAGATTGCCGCGGCCGATATAGGCGGCGTCATAGTTGGAATTGATCTGGATCGAGCGATTGTAGTCGGCGAGCGCGCTCGCCTGATCGCCGAGGAAGCGCTGGATGAGCGCACGGTTCGAATAGGCCTGGTAAAAATTCGGATTGAGCTGGATGGCAGTGTTGAAGTCCTTCAGCGCCGCCTGGTACTGGCCGCCGCGGCCATAGGCCGAGCCGCGCACATTGTAGGCTTCCGGATCCTGGGGGTTGCGCTGGATCACCGCCGACAGCGAGGAGATGTTCTCGCTCGAGCCTTGCGCCTTGTCGATGTTGTTGAACTCGCCGGTCGGAACGCTCTGGCAGCTGGCAAGCACCATCCCGGAAAGCAGGGCTGCCGTCAGGGCGAGGCCGCGCCACGCGGTTCTGCGCTCTACGGTGATTGCGTCCATATCTGCCCTGTCCTTACTGCGCCGTCTGGTCCGTTCCCCCTCCGAACCGGCATCTCTCCCAACCGGTCCTCTCGGACCGGGTCGAACTCACAACAAAAAGGTGGCGGCGATTCCGCATCGCGCCACCTTGGATATCCTTGGAAAAGGACGAAAAATTGACGTCAGAACCGCGGCGGACGCGGAGCACCGGCACCGGCAGCACCGGCCGCGACCGGACGCGGCGTCATCGGCAGCAGGCCTTCGCGCTGGGCGCGCTTGCGGGCCAGCTTGCGGGCACGACGCACGGCTTCCGCCTTTTCACGGGCGCGCTTCTCGGAGGGCTTTTCGTAATGTCCGCGCATCTTCATTTCGCGGAAGATGCCTTCGCGCTGCATCTTTTTCTTGAGCGCGCGAAGCGCCTGATCAACATTGTTGTCGCGGACGAGTACCTGCACGTGCAATCCTGTCTTTCGGGTTTGAAATCAACAGGCAAGCGGCCATAGCCGCAAGCCTCCGCGGCGCGTTACACCACGAATTGGGGCGGCTGATAGCAGAATCAAGGGGCTCTGTCCACAGCCGATTGAGAGGCGGTGCCGATCCCGAAACGAAAAACCCGCCTCGGGGGCGGGTCCTTGGTGTGAATCAGCACCATATCAAGATTAGTAGCATAGCTGACGGCACAAAGCAAGAACAAAATTCGCCTTGGGCCAGATAGGCGCCGCTACGCCGTGGCCAGGTGGAGCTGCTCGAAACCCTCGAAGAACTCGCCGTAGTCGCAGGTTATTTCCTCGCCGGCGGCGATGTCGCGGGTCGCGGTGGCCCCGCCATATTGCGAAAAGTCGGTGTTCGGCTTGTCGGCGTGGTTCATGAAGCGGCCATTGTCGACCTCATAGACCATGAAGCCCGGCCGGTCCGGACTCGGATAGGCATATCTGTCGAGCAATTCCTTGAGGTGCGGCGGCGCCGTCTCGTATCTTTCCATCGGGATCAGCCGGTCGAAGTCCGGATCGAGCCGCCAGATCTGCGCCCCTTTCCGGATCGGCTCGGCGGCGAACACGCCGACGCCTTCGATTGCGCTTGCAGCGATATAGGTCCTGATCAGCAGCATGTTTCCAACCCGTTTTCGAGGAGAAGACGGAATCGTCAAATCGCCGGGAAAAGCAAGACCGGTTTTTCCGGCATTGCGGCTGGCGGGCCGACATTGCGGCTGGCGGGCCGACGCCAACCGCGAAACGCTTTACGTGCGGGTGATCGAGACACCGCCGTCGGCGAACAGTGCCGTGCCGGTGGTGAAGCTCGATGCATCGGAAGCCAGGTAAAGCGCCGAGCGGGCGATCTCCTCTGGCTCGGCGACGCGCTTCAAGGCATGCAGGTTTTCGACGAACGCCCGCGATTCAGGTGTGTTGAATGTCGCCGAAGGCGTGTCGGTGCCGCCCGGCAGCAGCGCGTTGACTCGAATCCCCTTGGCGCCAAATTCGGCGGCCAGCACCTGCGTCAATCCGATCAGTCCGGCCTTGCTCGCGGCATAGCTGGTCATGCCGGGCATGCCGACCGTGTAGCCGACGAAGGTTGAGGTGAAGATCAACGAGCCGCCGCCGCGTTCGACCATCGCCGGCACCTGGTATTTCGCGCCGAGAAAGGCGCTGGTCAGATTGGTATCGAGCGTCTCGCGCCAGCCCTCCAGCGACAGCTCAGAGACCGGCCCCATCCTGCCGACCGAGCCGGCATTGTTGAAGGCGATGTCGAGCCCGCCGAATTTCTCGACCGCCAGGTCGACCAGGACTTTCGCGTAGGCCTCGTCACGGACATCGCCGGCAAGAGCGATAGCCGTGCCGTCGGCGTCTTCGATTTCGGCAACCAGCGCATCGAGTTCCGCCTGGCGGCGGGCGGCGACGACGAGCCTGGCGCCTTCCTCGGCAAAGAGCTTTGCCGTGGCGCGGCCGATGCCGGAACTGGCGCCAGTGACGATGGCGACCTTGTTGGCGAGTGCGAACATTTTCTGCATCCTTTTTTGGCGCCGGCTCTTGCCGGCAATCGGATGCTTGGTCGCAGATAGAGGCGGTGCGAGCCACCCGATACCTGCGCTGTGGCCGACAGCGCTTCTTGACGTCCGCTGGCCACCAGGCTACGGGTCGTCATCCAAACTTGCGGGTGGACGCGCCACCCATTTGCAATGACCCCCCAAGACATGATGAGCAAGTTGCTGGAGCCCGGCTACGAGGGCGACAGCGAGTTGACGTGGGCTCTTCGTTCGGAATTTGGCAAAGGCTTTCCGATCGAAAACCTCCGGCCGCTGCTGGTCTCCAGCAATGGCCAGACACAAGCTGCAGCGGTGTTCATAGCGGTCGAAATGGGTTCCAGGCTCAGCTACAAGCTAAATTGTGTTGTCGCCGAGATAGCCGATCTGCTCGATAGCAAAGCTTCTCATCTCCGCTTCGACGCAATCGAGGCGCTTCTGGGATGCACCCCGCCGGCCGATGCCGCCATTCTCGGCCGCGTGATGCTGCGGCTGGATGACGAACATGCCGGCGTTCGGTGGAGAGTCGTCCAGTTCATCTGCCTTGCACAGCGCTGGCAGCTAGGGCTTGCGGTGGAAAATGCCGCCGCGCTTCGCCCGGACTCGGCTTTCACGACACTGGTCGACGCCTATGGTCATTATGTCATGCCGAGTTCCAAGGACCTGCCACGGTTACTCGAACATCCGGATGCGGTTTTGCGGCGCTTTGCGGCGGCCGTGGCTATCAGGCCGCGCGAGGTGATCGTCGAGCGCTTCGTGGCCATGGCGGAGCAGTCGGACGATGCGGAAATTCGTCAAATCGCTGCCGATTGCCACAAAGGTTATTTGCGGGCGACCTATGCGATTGGGCCGTCCATCCTGAAGCGTGCTCCGGCTGACCCCTCAAAAGGCGAAGCTCAGAAGAGCGACCAGTGAAAGCACGGCGCAAAACGGCAAGCGCCGTCGCAAACGGTGCAAGGCGACTATTGCCTAAGCAGCCAGCCGAGCCGATCGAGCGAAAATGCGTAGCTGACGGCGATCAGCAGGGCGACGGCAATGCCGGCTGTCGTGTAACCGGCCAGGTGGAATCCGGCAGCGCCGCCGAACAGGATGACGAGCTCGAGCACCAGCCGCACACCGCCCGGCACCGGAATCGGCGCCCGCCCCGACCGGCTCGGATCGTTCGGCACCGCGAAGATTCCCCAGAGCGCGGCGGCAACGAACGGCAATGACATGGCAAGGATCCAGCGCCACATGCCCGCTGAGAGGCTCCAGCCCGCCATGCCGAGGCCGAGCAAAGCGGCGAGCTCCAGCAAGAAGCGCAATGTCAGATTCCACCAGACGTTACCCACCGCCATAATCCTCCGATCGTCAGGCGACGGATAGCGGTGGAAGGCAATTGCATCAACCTGCCGGATGCGGCTTTTTCACCACGGCGCAAAACGGCAAGCGCCGTCGCAAACAGTGCAAGGCTGGCAGCACGGTTTCGCTAGTGATACAAGCTCGCGCGCCGGGGTTCGAGTGGATGCCCGGCCGTCATTTGCGAGGCCTGCGACGTTGAAGAAATACTCGGTATTCGCCATCGCCCGCGAGGCCATGCGCGGTCACAAGGGCTGGGAGGAACAATGGTCCTCGCCGGAGCCGAAGAAGGAATACGACGTCATCATCGTCGGCGCCGGCGGCCACGGCCTGGCCACCGCCTATTATCTCGCCACCGTGCACGGCATCACCAACGTCGCGGTATTGGAAAAAGGCTGGCTGGGCGGCGGCAATACCGGGCGCAACACCACCATCATCCGCTCGAACTATCTCTACGACGAGAGCGCCGGCATCTACGACCATGCGCTGAAGCTGTGGGACGGGCTCAGCCAGGAGCTCAACTACAACGTCATGTATTCGCCGCGCGGCGTCATGATGCTCGCCCATAACATCCACGACATCCAGGTCCTGAAGCGGCACGTCCATGCCAACCGGCTGAACGGCATCGACAATGAATGGCTGACGCCGGAGCAGGCCAAGGAATTCTGCCCGCCGCTCAACATTTCGCGCAATGCGCGCTATCCGGTGATGGGCGCCTCCCTGCAGCGCCGCGGCGGCACGGCGCGGCACGATGCCGTCGCCTGGGGCTATGCGCGCGGCGCCTCGGCGCGCGGCGTCCACATCATCCAGAATTGCGAGGTCACCGGCGTCAAACGGGCGCCGAACGGCGCGGTCACCGGTGTCGAGACGACGCGCGGCTTCATCGGTGCCAGGAAGGTCGGCGTGGTTGCCGCCGGGCACTCATCGGTGATCATGAACATGGCTGGCGTGCGCATGCCGCTGGAAAGCTATCCGCTGCAGGCGCTGGTGTCGGAGCCGGTCAAGCCGGTGGTGCCTTGCGTGGTGATGTCGAACACCGTGCATGCCTATATCTCGCAGTCCGACAAGGGCGAACTGGTCATCGGCGCCGGCACCGACCAATATGTCTCCTATTCGCAGACCGGCGGGCTGCACATTTTGCAGCATACGCTGGACGCCATCTGCGAGATGTTCCCGATCTTCACGCGCATGAAGATGCTGCGCTCATGGGGCGGCATCGTCGATGTGACGCCGGACCGTTCGCCGATCCTGGCCAAGACGCCGGTGCCCGGCCTCTATGTCAATTGCGGCTGGGGCACAGGCGGCTTCAAGGCGACGCCGGGTTCGGGCCATGTCTTTGCCCATACGATCGCCAGGGACGATCCGCACCCGATCAACGCGCCCTTCACCATCGAGCGCTTCCGCACCGGCCGCCTCATCGACGAGGCGGCGGCGGCAGCGGTGGCGCACTGAAGCCGAAATGACTCGCAAGACTCACACCATGCTTTTCGGATTGGCCCTCGTGGGCGTCACGGTGCTCTTCATGCTGTTGGTGGTCAGGGAGATTTTGGTTCGAATAGTCGGGTATGAGGCTAACGGGGTCGATCCGGTCATGTTGGCCATGTTTGTAGTTGTGGGCGTACTTACTTTTTTCTGCGTGTGGGCGTTTGCCATACCGAAAATACTCAAAAACGCGTTTCTGAATATCGGTTCCCCAAGAACCTTCTCTGGACCACGAACGCAAGCTGATGTCGATCGAGCCAAAGTGAATTTGCGCGCGGTAGGATTGCTCGTCGAAGACCGCCCTGCCGAAGAAAATGTTGTGACCAATCGTGGCAGACATGACGGCTCTGCACATGATGGGTCGACCAAATCCAAGAAAGTCGATTGATGCTTCTCATCCGCTGCCCCTATTGCGAGGAAGAGCGTCCGGAGCTCGAATTCCGCAACGCCGGCGAGGCGCATATCGCGCGTTCCCCAAACATCGCCAGCGAGAGCGACGACGATTTTGAAAAGTTCTTCTTCATCCGCTCAAACCCCAAGGGGATCATCTATGAGCGCTGGCGGCACATGCATGGCTGCGCGCGGTTCTTCAACGCCGTGCGCGACACCGTCAGCGACAGGTTCCTGATGACCTACAAGGCCGGCGAGCCGAAGCCCGTAAAGCTGCCGGGAGCCGCCAAATGAGCGCCACGTTCCGCATTGCCGGCGCCGGGCGGCTCAAACAGGCAAAGATAGCTGGCTTCAGCTTCGACGGCCGCCCCTATACCGGCATCGAGGGCGATACGTTGGCCTCGGCGCTGCTTGCAAACGGCGTCCATCTCGTCGGCCGCTCGTTCAAGTACCACCGGCCGCGCGGCTTGCTGTCGGCCGGCGCCGAAGAGCCGAACGCGCTGGTCGAGATCAAGCGCGACGCGGCACGCAAGACGCCGAACGTCCGAGCTACGGTGCAGGAGCTCTATGACGGACTGACCGCACAGTCACAGAACCGCTGGCCATCGCTCGCTTTCGACATCGGTGCGGTCAGCAGCATCGCCTCGCCGATGCTTTCGGCCGGCTTCTACTACAAGACCTTCATGTGGCCGAAGGCCGCGTGGAAAAACCTCTACGAGCCCAAGATCCGCGCCGCTGCCGGTCTCGGCGTCGCTCCTGACCAGCCGGATCCCGACCACTATTCGGCGCGCTTCGCCCATTGCGAGGTGCTGGTGCTTGGCGGCGGTGCCGCGGGCATCGCCGCAGCATTGGCCGCGGCCGAGACCGGCGCGCGCGTTATCCTTGCCGACGAGCAGGCGGAATTCGGCGGCAGCCTGCGCTTCGAGAGCGGCGCGAAGATCGAAGGCCAGGACGGCTTTTCCTGGGCGCAATCGGCTCTCGCCAAGTTGAGCGCGATGGACAATGTCCGCGTGCTGCCGCGTACCACGGCCTTCGGCTATTACGCGCAGAATTTCGTCGGGCTGGTCGAGCGCGTCAGCGACCATCTGCAGAACCCCGGCCGCGACCTGCCGCGCGAGCGGCTGTGGCAGGTTCGCGCTAAACGCGTGGTACTGGCGACCGGCGCCATCGAGCGCCACATGGTGTTTGCCGACAACGACCGGCCGGGCATCATGCTGGCGTCGGCGGCGCGCACCTATCTCAACCATTACGGCGTCGCCGTCGGCAGGAATATCGGCGTCTATACGGCGAACGATTCCGCCTATGCGGCGGCGATCGACCTGAAAAAGGCCGGCATCAACGTGGCGGCGATCGTCGACCTGCGCGACAACCCGACCGGGCCGGCGATCGACGAGGCGAGGGCGCTCGGCATCGAGGTCAATTTCGGCCGCGCGGTGATCCGCGCCGGCGGCAAATTGCGGGTGTCGTCGATGACCGTGCAGCCGAAGAATGGCGGCGGCGAGCGCACCATCCCGGTTGACGCGATTCTGATGTCGGCCGGCTGGACGCCATCGGTGCATCTGTTCTCGCAATCGCGCGGCAAGGTCGCCTTCAATGACGAGACCAAGCGCTTCGTGCCCGGAATTTATGCGCAGGACTGCGTCTCGGTCGGCGCCTGCAACGGTACCGACGGGCTGTCGGCGACGATCGACGAGGCCTATGCAGCGGGCGCCAAGGCGGCCAAGGACGCCGGCAGCAGGCCGGCCAAGGGCTCCAAGCCGAAGGTCGACGCCGGCGAGAGCTGGTCGCGCGGCATGCTGGGTGCAGCACCCGGTGCCGGATCGGATACGACGGTCAAGGCCTTTGTCGACTTCCAGAACGACGTCACCGCCAAGGACATCCGCCAGGCAGTGCATGAGGGCATGCGCTCGATCGAGCACGTCAAGCGCTTCACCACCAATGGCATGGCGACCGACCAGGGCAAGACCTCCAACATGCACGGCCTGGCGATTGCCGCCGAGACGTTGGGCAAGCCGATCCCGCAGGTCGGGCTGACGACGTTCCGCGCGCCCTATACGCCGGTGACATTCGGCTCGATCGTCGGCCACGCGCGGGGTCCCCTGTTCGACCCGACCCGCAAGACGGCGATCCATCCCTGGGCCGAGCGCCAGGGCGCTGTATTCGAGGATGTCGGCCAGTGGAAGCGCGCCTGGTATTTCCCGAAGCCGGGCGAGGACATACATGCCGCCGTCGACCGCGAATGCGTGACGGTGCGCAAGACGGCCGGCCTGTTTGACGCCTCGACGCTGGGCAAGATCGAGGTGGTCGGGCCGGATGCGGCCAAATTCATGGAACTGCTCTACACCAATCCATGGGAGAAGCTCGAGCCCGGCCGCTGCCGGTACGGCATCATGCTGCGCGAGGACGGCTTCATCTATGACGACGGTGTCGTCGGCAGGCTTGCACCCGACCGTTTCCATGTGACGACGACGACGGGCGGCGCGCCGCGGGTCATGAACCATATGGAAGACTATCTCCAGACCGAGTTCCCGCATCTCAACGTCTGGCTGACCTCGATCACCGAGCAGTGGGCGGTGATTGCCGTGCAGGGACCGAAGTCTCGCGACATCATTGCGCCGCTGGTCGAGGGCATCGACATGTCGGATGAGGCGCTGCCGCATATGTCGGTGCGCGAAGGCAGGATCTGCGGCGTGCCGACAAGGCTGTTTCGCATGTCGTTCAGCGGTGAGCGCGGCTTCGAGGTCAACGTGCCGGCCGATTATGGCGAGGCGGTCTGGGAAGCGCTATGGGCCGAGGGCCAGAAGCACGGAGCCTGTGCCTACGGCACCGAGTCGATGCATGTGCTGCGCGCCGAAAAGGGCTACATCATCGTCGGCCAGGATACCGACGGGACGGTGACGCCGAACGATGCCGGGCTCGACTGGGCCGTCGGCAAGAAGAAGACCGATTTCGTCGGCATTCGCGGCATGGCGCGGCCGGACCTGGTCGCCAAGGGCCGCAAGCAGCTTGTCGGCCTGAAGACCAGGGATCCCAAGGTGGTGCTGGAGGAGGGCGCGCAGATCGTCGCGGACCCGAAGCAGGCAATCCCGATGAAGATGATTGGCCATGTCACCTCGAGCTATTGGTCGCAAAATTGCGGCCGCTCGATCGCGCTGGGGCTGGTCGCCGGCGGCCGCGATCGCACGGGCGAGACGCTCTATGTGCCGATGCCGGACGGGATGATCGAGGTGGAGGTCACCGGCATGGTGTTCTTCGACGAGAAGGGGGAGCGCCTCAATGGCTAAAGCCGCTTTGAAAACCGACGCCGCCGGACCCTCAGTCGAACGCCGTCCAGCTCTCGCCGGCCAGTCGCTTTCCGCCGCCGGCGTTACACTTGCCGTGCTGCCGCCGGCCGAGCGCATATCGCTGCGCGCGCCGGAAGCCTCGATTGCGGCACTTTCGAAAGCGCTCGGCGTCGTCCTGCCGCAAAGGCCGAAAACCTCGGCGGCAAAGGCCGGACGCACGGCCTTGTGGCTCGGGCCGGACGAATGGCTGGTCATCGACGAGAGCGGAAAAGATCCGCTCGCCGACTGCGCCAGCATTTCCGTACTGCATTCGGCGGTCGGCATCTCGCACCGCAACGTCGCCATATCGGTTACCGGTCCGGCTGCCGCGGCGACGATCAATGCCGGCTGCCCGCAGGATCTGTCGCTCGACGTCTTTCCGGTCGGGGCGGCGTCGCGTACCATTCTCGGCAAGGTCGAAATCGTGCTGTTGCGCACGGCGGCCGACGCGTTCCGCGTCGAATGCTGGCGTTCCTTTTCCGATTATGTCTTTACTTTTCTGTCGGAGGCGGCGCGCGACGCGGCAGCATAGGCATGTTCGCCGCGCCCGCCCGTTCTGCGACAGCGAGCCGAGGGAGAACGCAAATGCCGCCGAACTCCGCGCCGAAGTCGCCGGTCAAGACGCCGGCCGTGCGCTCTTTCGAAGACGAGCAGCGCACTGGGACGGATATCGAAGAGGAACTCGAGGAAGGCCTCGAGGATACATTCCCGGCCAGCGATCCGGTATCGATCACCGGAACGGCCATTCCCGGCGCACCGGCAAGACCCGGCAAGCCCAAAAGCGTGGTGGGACAGAAGCGCAAGAAGTGATCTGCGCGGGGTGACAAAAAGCAGGGCTGAGGCAGCACGATGGGCGGCCGGTAATTGCTGCCGCCCTTTCGGTTCATCACCGCGTGTTGTCGCCCGTCGGCTCAGAAGCTGCTTGGCACGATCCACGGGTCGATGCCGATGCCGAGCCTCGGGCCCTTGCTGCCGGCCTTGTGGGCCGCGGCGTCCGCCTTTTCAAGCGATCCGGTCGGCGCGCAATCGAGCTTCACATCAGCCTTGGTGTCGATGCAGGCCGCTTCTTGCTTGCCTGTCTGACTGCTGCCGGCAAATGCGGCGCTAGAGAGCGCCAGCAGGGCGGCGAGCGTGAGGATTGCCTTCTTCATCGTCGGTCTCCGGTTCAGCTATTGAATTTCTCGTACTTGTACGGTATTGCGTACAGATACGCCCTGGACTCCCGATGTTCAAGCAGAATCGTACGCGTACGGAGAATTGCCGAACGCTCGGCGCTGTGGCGCGGATCGTTCGGAGAAGATCCTGCAGATCGGGAGGAGCGCCGCTCTTCAGCAGTTGACGGGCGGCGTGAGCGGCGCAATCTCGTGCGCGGCGATGGCTTCGAGCATGATGTCGCCGATCCGTGTGATGAACGTCGTCTGGTCGCCGAACGGGTAGAACGGGAAGGTGATCAGCAGCGAGATGGCGCCGTGGCCGACCGCCCACAGCATGGTGGCGATGGCGCGTGGATCGCCTTTGAGCCTGCCGGCGGCAACGCAGGCTTCGACCCTCTCGATCAGCACTTTCATCGCCGGGTTGCCGCCTTCCATCTCGGCAAAGGTCTTGCCGGTCGGCGGCTTGACTTTTTCGGTCATGAAGACGGTGCGGTACTCGTTGGGATTTTCCAGCCCGAAGGCGGCGTATTCGACAAGCACCGCCTTGAGCGCCTCGATCGGGTCGTCGGCCGTATGATTTGCGATGCGCCTGGCCAGGGTCTCGAAGGCATCCTCGGCCAGCGCGAACAGGATGTCCTGCTTGTCGGCGAAATAGGAATAGACCGACATCGGCGCATAGCCGACGCGCTTGGCGAGCTTGCGGATGGTGAGGCCGTCATAGCCTTCTTCCTGGACAAGCTTGCGCGCGGCGTCGACAAGTTCGGAACGCAGTTCGGCCTTTTGTTTTTCGCGGCGCTCCTGGACGCTTAGCTGCAACTTTCTACTGCCTTATGACTGATGCTGGATGCAGCATATATACGCTGTACGGCGTCGGGCAAGGGCGGTGTGAAGCAGAGGCTTGACCTCACAAAACGATGTAACCAGGCAATAAAGCCGGCAACATCGGACTGTTAGAGACAAAGACTAATTCGCGGCTCTGCAAAAATTTCGTTTCGGGAGGCCGTTATGACCGGAACTGAGCTTTCGTCCGGCGTGCCGGACGTGGACCCGCTTTCTCATCGCGCCAGGATGGCGCTCAGGCGCGTCGTCATGGTCGCATGGCTGGCGATCGCGCTCGGCTTCGCCATGGAAGCTCTCATTCTGACCGTCAGATTTGCGGCAGGTGCCTACCCGGCGACGACGCAGGTTCTGATCGAACTGGCGCAAGGCGTGACCTGGTCGTTCTTCGTCTGCGCGGGCGTCAGCCTCGGCACGGCGCTCACCAAGGTGCGAGCCTCGCTCGGTGGCCTGATCGGTGCGATTTCGGCGCCACTGGCGATGGGCATCGCCAAAGGGACGCAAAAGGTTATGGTCAGCGCGCTGGACGCGGCGGCAAAGCCGGCCATCCTGTCGCTCACGACGCTCGGTGTGCTGCGGGCGATCGAATACGGGCTGCTCGGCTGGGCACTGGCGTCGCTGGCATCGAAGGAAGAACCGCGTCCGCTCCATTTCGCGCTGGCAGGCGCCCTGATAGGCGCGGTATTCGGCGGCGGCATCACGGTGCTGACCATCGAGACGGCCGCGGCGAACGACGCTGCTCTCGCAATGCCGCAGGCGATCGCAACCGGCCTCAACGAGATCGTGTTCCCAATCGGTTGTTCACTGGTCGTCTACATTGCGCTGCAGGTCAGCCGCCACATGAAGTACGTCGCGGCCGAAGCCAAATAGATTTGGCACAGATAGATTCGGGCTTCTCAGCCCGACGAGAGTCAGACCGCTTCCGGCTGGCGTTCGATCAGCGTCAGCGTCAGCCAGCGCGCGGTCAGCGCCGGTTTCTTCGAGCCCTCGATCTCGATCGTCACGTCGTGCGCCGTCTGCACCCACCCCGACGGCCTGACCTTGACGTCGGCCAGCACGAAACGGGTGCGGATGCGCGAGCCGGTCTTCACCGGCGCCAGGAAGCGCAGCGAATCGAAGCCATGATTGACGCCCATCTTGCTGTTTTCCAGCGGCGGCATGGTTTCGAAGGTCATCGCCGACAACAGCGAAAGCGACAGGAAGCCATGCGCGATGGTGCCGCCGAACGGTGTTTCGCGGCTGGCGCGTTCCGGATCGCAATGGATGAACTGATGGTCGTCGGTGGCATCGGCGAACTGGTCGATCATGCGCTGGGTGACGACCCGCCATGGCGACACGCCGACTTCCTTGCCGACGTTGGCCAGAAGCACATCGAGACTGATCGGTTCCACGCTGATGTCCTCCATCTTCACCCCCGGCATTTCGTTGCCGGATGGCGTGCGTCTCATTCCTTGAACAATGTCAGCCCGTGTTGCACCGACTGCCCGCCATCGATCGGCAGGATGGCGCCGGTGACATAGCTGCCGGCCCGGCTGCACAAATAGAGCGTTGCGCCGGCAATGTCATCCGGTGCGCCGATGCGGCCGATCGGAACGTGGTTGCCGATGTGTCTTGCCTGGTCCTCGGTGCCGGTGGCGAAGGCCGTCATCCGGCTCTGGAAAGGGCCAGGCGCAAAGGCGTTGACGGTGATGCGGCGGGCGGCGAACTCGATTGCCAGGATGCGCGTCAGGTGGTGAACCGCGGCCTTCGAGGCCGAGTAGGAGTAGGCATCTTCGGCCAACGGCTGCGTGCCCATCACCGATCCGAGGTTGATCACCCGGGCCGGGTCGGCATCGCCGGCGGCCGCCTCGAGCAGAGGCAGCAATTCGCGCGTCAGGTGGAAGACCGCGCTGACGTTGACGCCGAACACCTTGGCCCAGGCATGGTAGGGAAAGCTTTCCAGCGGCGCGCCCCAGGAGATGCCGGCATTGTTGACCAGGATATGCAGCCGCTCGGTCCGCGCCCTGACCTCGGCCACAAGCGCCGCAATGCCGGCCTCGCTGGAGACGTCGCCGGCAAAACCTTCCGCCCGGCCGGATGCGCCAAGTCCGTTCAACTCGCCGGCAACCTTGGCGCAGTCCTCGCCCTTGCGCGAGGCAATCATCACCGAGGCGCCGGCCATGACCAGAGCGGTCGCCGCCATGCGGCCGATGCCGGTCGCGGCGCCGGTGACCAGCGCCGTCTTGCCGGCGACTGAGAACAGCTCGTCCAGATAGCTCATCGAATTCCTCCGCGCAGTTCACCGCGCTTTGGTTCAAGGAAGCGGCTTCACGTCGACAAGGTTAGCCGGACTTCGATCATGCTTGCCATGGGTAAAGTAGCTGGAGTGGGGCACGCTTAGCGGCTGAATGGTTAAGCCCGAAATGCAAGGTGGTCATTCGGCCGTGACATGGGTCGGATGAATGATGCGGCCGTGCCCGTTAGCGAGCACCTTGGTAAGCGGTTCATTTCGCACGTGAACCAGTCGTCATTACTCCTCCGCCCAAGCCGCAGGCGGGTCTTGAGGAGTTGGGAGGTGGCCGAGCAGTGGGGCGGGACTGATATTCGCAGTCGTGGACGGGGACTATGCTGTCGGGGGGAAGCCATGGGTAAGAAACAACGCACCGTCCTGCTGGCAGCGGTGGTTGCGACTGTCTTTGGCGTCCTTTTGCTGATCCTGATCCTGCAGATGATCAGTTTTCTAGTGGACTAGACCGAAGCGAAAGGCGTGCCTTTCCGGAGGAGCTCTACCGCAGGCTTTCCAGTTCGCGGATGCGTTTGGCGCCGTCGGCTTCGAGCTGCCTTGTGACCGCGCCGATCAGGGCTTCGGCAACGACGAAAAGCGCGGCGGATGAGTCCCAGGCCGAAGGCACGGCGGTGCGCCCGGCGATGACATGGCGGGCGAAGCGGGCGATCGGCGACAGCCACTGGTCGGTAAACAGCACGATCTGCACGCCGCGCTGGTTGGCCGTCTCGGCGAAACGGACCAAGCTGTCCTGGTAGCGCCTGATGTCGAAGATCACCAGCACGTCGCGCTTGCCCATGTCGATCAGTCGGTCGCGCCAGACGCTTTCCTGCCCGCCGAGGTGAAAAACGTTGGGCTGGATGATGGCGAGGTGGGCGGCCATGTAGCGCGCCAGCGGGTCGGTGAAGCGGCCGCCGATCAGGAATGTCTTGCCGCGCCGGTCGGCTAGCTTGGCGACGATGTCGGCAAGCTGTTTGTCCGAGAGATGCCGGAATGTCTCGCGCATGTTGTCGAGCGTCGCCTCCAGCATTGGCGAGACGGCGCTGGCGCCCTGCGATGGCGGATTGAGGGTGCGCGAAGCCGGCGACTGCAATTGCGCCGCCAGTTCGTCTTGCAGCGCCGACTGGAATTCCGGATAGTTCTGGAAGCCGAGCCGGGCGACGAAACGCAGGATCGTCGGCGATGATACGCCGGCCGTAGCCGAGAATTCGGCGACTGTCTTCAGCCCGATCAGCGGATAGCTGGCGATCAGCGCTTGCGCTGCGCGCCGCTCGCCGGCCGGCATGGTGCCGATACGGTCGGAGATCAGTTCGGCAATGCTCGAAACCATGCTTTTTCCCCACCCTGGCCGTGCCGTTAGCGCATTATCGAAATCGCGTTTGACAAAGCCGGCCAAACTGTATGAAATCATCCGCAGGGACGCAATGAGGCAAAATACGTAACATACGATACAGCGCTCCCCGGGGACAGCAGACAATGGAGACAGCACGGCCCGCCAGCCTTGCATCGCCTGAAACCGTAAGGGTGACGAACCCCGGCGGATCAAGCCCTTTCGTGCTGACCTGCGACCACGCCTCCAATTTCCTTCCACCGGAATTCGGAACGCTCGGCCTTGCCGCCGAGGAACTTTCCCGCCACATCGCCTGGGATCCCGGCGCCTTGCCGGTGGCGCGCCGCATGGCCGAGGCGCTCGATGCGACGCTGGTCGAGACCTGCATCTCGCGGCTCGTCATCGACTGCAACCGGCCGCTCGACGCGCCGGACCTGATAGTGACGGTCAGCGCCAGCGAAAAAACCGTGGTCCCGGCCAACCAGGGACTTTCGGCCGACCAGCGGGAGGCGCGCATCGCGCTGGCGTGGCGACCGTTTCACGAGCGGATCGCAACGGTCATCGACGAGCGCCTGGCGGCCGGGCGGGAGACCAGGCTGGTCTCGATCCATTCCTTCACGCCGCTCTACAAAGGCAAAAGCCGGCCCTGGCACATCGGCATCATCCACGACGAGGATCGCCGGCTGGCGGCGCCGCTGATCGCGACACTGAAGCGGCTTGCCGGCGTCAGCGTCGGCGTCAACGAACCCTATTCGCCGGCCGACCGGGTCTATTTCACGCTGGAACGCCATGCGCGCTCGCGCGGGCTGCCCTGCGCAATGATTGAAATCCGCAACGACGAGATCGCCGGCGCGGCCGGGCAGCGGAAATGGGCGGATCTGCTCACCGGTATTTTTCTCAATCTGGAGCCCGAAGCGGCCAAGGACTCCAGACCAAGCGCAGTCGGAAAGTCAGTTCAATCGGCCAGCTAAGAAACCAAAAGGGGACTTTAAAATGGTAGCACCGGGTTACAGCGAAGTTGACAAGAAGGAGGACCTGAAAGTTCTCCACGGAATGGGCTATGCTCAGGAACTGTCGCGAAGCATGAGCCGCTTCTCGAATTTCGCGATCTCGTTCTCGATCATCTGCATCCTCTCAGGCGGCATCAATTCCTTCGCGCAAGCGACGTCGTCCATCGGTGGCGCCGGCGCTGGCATCGGCTGGATCGTCGGGTGCATGGTTTCGGGATTTTTCGCGCTCGCCATGGCCCAGATCGCCTCTGCATTTCCGACCGCCGGCGGCCTCTATCACTGGGCATCCATCCTAGGGAACCGTTTCACTGGCTGGCTCACCGCATGGCTCAATCTGCTCGGCCTGATCACCGTGCTCGGCGCCATCAACATCGGTACTGCTTTCTTCTTCGTCGGCACTTTCGGCGGAGCCTTCGGCATGACTGGCACGCCTGGTGAGATCGTCGGGTTTGTCGCCTTCATCACCGTGTTGCAGGCGCTGCTCAATCATTTCGGCATCAAATTGACGGCTATGTTGACGGACGCCTCCGGCTTCCTGATCCTGGCAACGACAGCCGTGCTGATCGTCGCCTGCCTGATGTTTGCTCCAGCGATCGACATCACGCGGCTGTGGACGTTCACGAACTATTCGGGCGACGCGGGCGGCGGTGTTTTCCCGCAGTCCGATTCCATGACGTATCTCTTCCTGCTCTGCCTGCTGCTGCCGGTTTACACCATCACTGGCTATGACGCGTCGGCGCATACTTCGGAAGAAACGTTGAGGGCGGCGCACTCGGTTCCGCGGGCAATCGTTTCGTCCGTAGTCTGGTCGTCGCTGATCGGCTGGGTGATGCTGTGCGCGATCGTACTGGCGATTCCGGATCTGGCGGCCGGCGCCAAGCAGGGCTGGAGCGTGTTCTTCGCCACGATGGACGCGATCTTGCCGGCGTGGCTGAAGACACTGCTCTATCTGGGCATCCTGATCGCGCAGTTCCTCTGCGGTCTGGCAACGGTCACCTCTGCCTCGCGCATGCTTTTCGCCTTCTCGCGTGACGGCGGCATGCCGGTCGGCTCGGCCTCGCTAGCCAAGGTCAGCCCGACCTGGCGCACGCCGGTCAATGCGATTTGGACGGCTGCTGTGCTCGAGGTAATCTATGTCTTTCTTGCCCAGTTCATCTCGGTCGGCGGCACGAACATCTATACCATCGTCGTCAATTCGACATTGGTGTTCCTGTTTCTGTCCTTCATCATTCCGATCGTGCTCGGCATGATGGCTTTCGGAACGGAAAAATGGCCGAACCCCGGCCCATGGAACCTCGGCGCCGGCCTGTTCAAGCTGTTTTGCATCCTGTCGGTCATCGGCATGGCGATCATCTTCTACATCGCCATCCAGCCGCCGAACGACAAAGTGCTCTATATCACCTTGGGCTTCATTGTGCTGACCGCCGTGCTTTGGTTCGGTTTCGAGAACCGCCGCTTCCAGGGTCCGCCCATCGGCGACCAGATCGCAAAGCGCCAGGCGGCGATCAAGGCAGCCGAGATAGCTGTCGGCGAGGCCGGCGCCTGACGCTCTCTGATGAGCATGGCCGGCATCGTGCCGGCCATGGGTTTCCGTTTCCTTTTCAAAGTGACAAGCCCGAAACGACAAGCGCTGGAGTGCCAAAGGAATGGCCGGAAATTTCTCGTTCGATCAGTTGAAGCAAGCGGTCTCCGGCGGCGAGGTCGACACGGTGCTGGCCTGCATCGTCGACATGCAGGGGCGGCTCGCGGGAAAGCGGTTCCTGGCCCGCTATTTCGTCGATTCCGCGCATGACGAGACGCATGGCTGCAACTATCTCTTGGCCGCAGACATCGATATGGAACCGGTGCCCGGCTACAAGGCGGCGAGCTGGTCGAAGGGTTATGGCGATTTCGTCATGAAGCCGGACCTTGCGACGCTGCGGCGCGTTCCGTGGCTGGAGAAGACGGCGCTGGTGATCTGCGACGTGCTCGACCACCATACCCATGATGACCTGGCGCATTCGCCGCGCGCCATGCTGAAGAAGCAGGTCAAGCGGCTGCAGGATCGCGGCTATATCGGCTATTTCGCTTCCGAGCTCGAATTCTATCTGTTCAGCGAAACCTACGATTCCGCCCGCAAGAAGCACTGGCAGGGCCTCGAGACGGCATCGCCCTATATCGGCGACTACCAGATCGGCATCACCACCAAGGAAGAAGGCGTGATGCGCCGGCTGCGCAACGAGATGGAGGCGGCCGGCATCCCGATCGAGAATTCGAAGGGCGAGTGGGGGCCAGGCCAGGAGGAGATCAATGTCCGCTACGCCGAGGCGCTCGACATGGCCGACCGCCACGTCATCCTGAAGAACGGCGCCAAGGAAATCGCCGAGTCCGAAGGCAAGGCGATCTCGTTCATGGCCAAGTACAATTACGGGCTCGCCGGCAATTCCAGCCACATCCATAATTCGCTGTGGAGCGCCGACGGGAAGACGCCGTTGTTCTACGACAAAAATGCCGAGTGGACGCTGTCGACGCTCGGCCAGCAATGGGCGGCCGGGCAGCTCAAATATGCCAAGGAATTCACCTGGTTCCTCGCGCCCTACATCAACTCTTACAAGCGCTTCCAGGCCGGCACCTTTGCGCCGACCAAGATCATGTGGAGCGAGGACAACCGCACCGCCGGTTTCCGTCTTTGCGGCGAGGGCACCAAGGGCATCCGCATGGAATGCCGCATCGGCGGCGCCGATTTGAACCCCTATCTGGCTTTCGCCGCGCTGATCGCGGCCGGGCTTGCCGGCATCGATGAAAAGCTTGAACTGCAGAAGCCCTTCGTCGGTGATGCCTACCAGGCCTCGCAGCTGCCTGAAATTCCAAAGACATTGCGCGACGCCACCGCGACGCTGGCGGAATCGAAAATGCTGAGGCAAGCGCTCGGCGACGATGTGCTGGAACATTACGTCCACACGGCACACTGGGAACAGTTCGAGTACGACCGCCGGATTACGGACTGGGAACTGCACAGGGGGTTCGAGCGGTATTGAATAATCTGGCAACGTTGGCGCCGCTCCTCACCCTCAGCCTCTCCCGTGAAGAACGGGGGAGAGGCGGCCCGGCGCTGAGCTTGTCCCTTCTCCCCGTCAGTATACGGGAAAAGGTGCCGGCAGGCGGATGAGGGGCGGCGCTAACCAACGACATTATTGTAGAATGCGAGGACCCAAGGCATGACCGAAACGGTCAAGATGAAATCCCCCGTCGACGGTTCGATCTATGCCGAACGGCCTCTTGCCACCGACCAGGCGATCGGTGCCGCGGTCGAACGTGCCAAGGCGGCGCAGGAGAAGTGGGCTGAGACGCCGGTCATCGAGCGCGGCAAATACATGCTTGCCATGCTGGAAGCGCTGGTCGCCATGACCGACGAGATCGTGCCGGAGATCGCCTGGCAGATGGGCCGGCCGGTGCGCTATGGCGGCGAGTTCGGCGGCGTCAGGGAACGCGTCAGCTACATGGTCGAGATCGCCGAGGCGGCCCTGAAGCCGGTCATGGCCTCCAATCCGAAGGACGGCTTTCGCCGCTATGTGAAGAAGGTGCCACTCGGCGTCGTCATGGTGATCGCGCCGTGGAACTATCCCTATCTCACCGCCGTCAACACCATCGTGCCGGCGCTGATGGCGGGCAGCGCTGTCATCCTCAAGCATGCGGCACAGACATTGTTGGTCGGCGAGCGGTTTCAGCAGGCGTTTGATAAGGCCGGCCTGCCCAAGGGCCTGTTCCAGAACCTCGTCCTGAACCACGCGCAGACCGAAAGGCTGCTCGGCTCCGGCAAGATCGACCATGTCAACTTCACCGGCTCGGTCGCCGGCGGCCGCGCCATCGAGAAGGCGGCGGCGGGCACCTTCATGACGCTCGGCCTCGAACTCGGCGGCAAGGATCCGGCCTATGTGCTGCCGGACGCAAAGATGGACCATGCCGTTGCCAATCTGGTCGACGGCGCTTTCTACAATTCCGGCCAGTGCTGCTGCGGCATCGAGCGCGTCTATGTGCATGAGACGGTCTACGATGAATTCGTCGAGGGCTTCATTGCCGAGACCAGGAACTACGTCGTCGGCAATCCGCTCGACCAGGCGACCACCATGGGGCCGATGGCGCAGGCGCGCTTCGCCGACCTGATCCGCGAGCAGAAGGCCGAGGCGTTGCGCAAGGGCGCCAAGGCGCACATCGATATGAAGGTGGCCAACGACAGGCAAGGTTCGCCCTATCTGGCGCCGGAAGTGCTGACCCAGGTCGACCACCAGATGAGCGTCATGCGCGAGGAAAGCTTTGGCCCGATCGTCGGCATCATGAAGGTGCGCAACGACGAGGAGGCGATCGCGCTGATGAACGACAGCCCCTATGGGCTGACGGCCTCGATCTGGACGCGCGACATTGAGCATGCGGCGGCGATCGGCGATCGTGTCGAGACCGGCACCGTGTTCATGAACCGCTGCGACTATCTCGACCCGGCGCTGGTCTGGACCGGCGTCAAGGACACCGGCAAGGGCGCGGCACTGTCGGCCATCGGCTACGACAATCTGACCAGGCCGAAATCATACCATCTGCGCGAGGTGATCTAAGGTGGCGATCGACAGGCATGCGATCGCTGTTGAGGGGGAGTAATGGCGGATACACAACAATCGGCGCTGCCAGATGGTGAGGGTCCCGAGGGTATCGGCGGATGGCTTGTCCTGCCGATGCTCGGGTTGATGCTCACGCCGATACTGGGGTTGGTACAACTGCACAATACCGACTATCTCGGCTTCGACTGGCAGGCCTTCAGTTTTTCTCAAGGTGCGCTGCTCGTTGCCGAACTGGTGACAGCAGGCGTTCTAAGCCTTACAGCCCCGGTCCTGTTATTGTTCTTCATGTTCAAGCGCTGGGAGATATTCCCGGGCTGGTACATGATTTGGGCAGTCGCGATGCCGGTATATGCCATCCTCGACCCATGGGCCGCGCATCTGGTTTTTCGCGAGAGCTTTCCAACCTTGGCTGATGCGTTCGACAGCGAAACGATGCGCGGAATTTACCGTTCCGTCTGGGCCGCAGCCATCTGGATTCCGTACATGATGCGGTCAGACCGTGTGGCCAATACCTTTGTGAATTGACGACATCCGAGAGCACGAAAGCAGTCAAGAAGGTCGAAATGACAAAACTCGTTTCCAAATGGAATTACCCGACGACCGTCCGCTTCGGCGCCGGACGCATCAAGGAGCTGCCGGAGGTGCTGGCGGCGACCGGCATCAAGCGGCCGCTGTTCGTCACCGATCCGGGACTGGCCAGGCTGCCGGTGGTGGCCTCGACGCTGAAGATCCTCGACGACGCCACGGTGCCCTATGGCGTATTTTCCGAGGTCAAGCCGAACCCGGTGGATTCCAACCTGACCGCCGGCATTGCCGTGTTCAAGAAGGGCAAGCATGACGGCGTCATTGCCTTTGGCGGCGGCTCGGCGCTCGACCTCGGCAAGCTGATCGCCTTCCAGGCCGGGCAGACACGGCCGGTCTGGGATTTCGAGGACGTCGGCGACTGGTGGACACGCGCCGATGCCGATGCGATCGCGCCGATCATCGCCGTGCCGACCACCGCCGGCACCGGCTCGGAAGTCGGCCGCGCCGGCGTCATCACCAATGAAGCGACCCATACCAAGAAGGTCATCTTCCATCCAAAGCTCTTGCCGGCGATCGTCATTGCCGATCCGGAGCTGTCGGTCGGGATGCCGGGCTTCATCACCGCCGGCACCGGCATGGATGCGCTCGCTCACTGTCTCGAAGCCTATTGCGCGCCGGGCTATCACCCAATGGCCGACGGCATCGCCGTGGAAGGCATAAGGCTGGTCTTCGAAAACCTGCCGAAAGCCTATGCCAACGGCAAGGATCTGGTCGCCCGCGCCAACATGATGAGCGCCGCTGCCATGGGAGCGGCCGCCTTCCAGAAAGGGCTTGGAGCGATTCATTCGCTGTCGCATCCGATCGGCGCGCTCTACGATAGCCACCACGGCATGACCAACGCCGTGTTCATGCCCTACGTGCTGGCCTTCAACCGCGAGGCGATCGAGCCGCGCATCGCCCGGCTTGCCGCCTATTGCGGCATCAAGGGCGGCTTCGACGGTTTTGCCAAGGCGATCATCAAGCTGCGCAAGGAGCTCAAGGTGCCGCATGCGCTGCCCGGCCTGATCAAGGGGCTCGACATGGACAAGAAGCGTAAGGGCCTGATTGCCGACATGGCGGTGGTCGATCCGACCGCCGGCGGCAACCCGGTCAAGCTGACCAAGAAGGCGGCGCTGACGCTGCTCGAAAACGCCATCGCCGGCACCGTCTGAGACAATTTTCGCATCGGAAATCGACTTGAGAAAAGAGGCAAAGGAAAGGGGGAAAGATGAAAGGCAAGATCGAAACTAGTTAGCCGGAAAAAGAATCGCGAAGCGATTGCTACAGCCGGTTAAAAAGAGTTTACTTTTTCATACTGCGGGGCATCGCTTTCACAAAGCTTTCATCTGGCTGTCACACGAAAACGATACCGCATCGCAGGCGTCCAACGGCGTCAGTTCAACGGAGAGAACACATGTTCAAATTCACGGGAAAACTGCTTTCCCTTTCGGCCGTCGCCCTGATGGCGACCTCTGCCATCTCGTCGGCCCAGTCCATGGATGAACTGGTCGCCGCAGCCAAAGCTGAAGGCCAGCTCACCACCATCGCGCTGCCGCATGACTGGTGCGGCTACGGCGCGGTCATCGACGGCTTCAAGGCAAAATATCCGGGGATCACCGTCAACGAGCTCAACCCCGATGCCGGCTCCGGCGACGAGGTCGAGGCGATCAAGGCCAACAAGGACAACAAGGGCCCGCAAGCGCCCGACGTCATCGACGTCGGCCTGAGCTTCGGCCCGACCGCCAAGAAGGATGGCCTGATCCAGGCTTATAAAGTATCAACCTGGGACTCGATCCCGGACAGCGCCAAGGATGCCGAAGGCTTTTGGACCGGCGACTATTACGGCGTGCTTTCGTTTCTGGTGAACAAGGACCTGGTCAAGGAAGCGCCGGCCGACTGGGCCGACTTGCTGAAGCCGGAATTCGCCAATACCGTGGCGCTCGCCGGCGACCCGCGTGCTTCGAACCAGGCCATCCAGGCAGTCTATGCCGCCGGGCTTTCCGGCGGTGCGGCTGCCGGCGAAGCCGCCGGCACGGCTGGTCTCGACTTCTTCAAGAAGCTCAACGCCGCCGGCAATTTCGTGCCGGTCATCGGCAAGCCCGCGACGCTTGCTCAAGGCCAGACGCCAATCCTGGTAACCTGGGATTACAACGCGCTTGCCGGCCGTGATACGCTGAAGGGCAATCCGCCGGTCGACGTCGTCGTGCCGAAGACCGGTGTCGTCGCCGGCGTCTATGTTCAGGCGATCAGCGCCTATGCGCCGCACCCGAATGCTGCCAAGCTGTGGCTGGAATATCTCTATTCCGACGAAGGCCAGGTCGGCTGGCTGAAGGGCTATTGTCACCCGATCCGCTTCAACGACCTCGCCAAGAATGGCAAGCTCCCGGCTGACGTGATGGCCAAGCTGCCGCCGGCCGAGTCCTATGCAGCCGCGGTGTTCCCGACGCTCGACGAGCAGGGCAAGGCCAAGGAAGCCATCACCAAGAACTGGGATGCCGTCGTCGGCGCCAACGTCAAGTAAGACTTGAGATCAGCCGGGCGGCTTAGATGGCCGCCCGGCATACCTCCAGGACGGTAGCCGGCGCATGACCGATATCTCGTTGTCCGATCACGCTGTTGCCGGGAAGACCGCGCCTCCTGCCGACGCCCGCAGCATGCGGCTGCCGACGCAATGGCTTGGCGTTGCGCCTTTCTTCATCTTCGCCATCATGTTCCTGATCCTGCCGACGCTCTATCTGATGCTGGGCGCATTCCGGAACGATGCCGGCGAATTCACTTTCGAAAACATAGCGGCCTTGGCGCAGCCGTCGATCGTTGCCGCCTACTGGATCTCAATCAAGGTCAGCCTCGCCTCGTCGCTGATCGGTGCTTTCGCGGGACTTGCCATTGCCATCGCCATCGTGCGCGGCGGGCTGCCGGAGTGGATACGCTCGGCGACACTGACCTTTTCCGGCGTGGCCTCCAATTTTGCCGGCGTGCCGCTGGCCTTCGCCTTTCTCGCGACGCTCGGCCGGCTCGGGCTCGCCACGGTGCTGCTCAACGTCTTGGTCGGCTTCAACATTTATGCCCATGGTTTCAACATCCTGTCGTTCTGGGGCCTGACGCTGACCTATGTCTATTTCCAGATCCCGCTGATGGTGGTGATCATCGTGCCGGCGATCGATGGGCTGAAGAAGGAATGGGGCGAAGCGGCGGCAACGCTTGGCGCGACCCAGGCGCAGTTCTGGCGCATGGTCGTCATTCCGGTGATCTGGCCAAGTTTCCTCGGCACCGTCATCCTCTTGTTCGCCAACGCCTTCGGTGCCATCGCCACCGCTTACGCTCTGACCGGCTCCTCGCTTAACATCGTCCCTATCCTGCTCTACGCGCAGATCCGCGGTGACGTGCTGCACAATGCCCATCTCGGCTACGCCATCGCCTTTGGCATGATCGTCATCACTGGGCTGGCCAATGTCTTCTACATCTGGTTCCGGACGCGCTCTGAGAGGTGGCTCAAATGAAGTCCGGCAGATTCTGGGCCTGGATCGTCTTCGCGCTGGGCGCGGCCTATTTCTTCATTCCGCTGATCGCGACCGTGGAATTCTCCATGCGCATGCGGCGCGGCGCGTATTCCTTCGATGCCTATCAGGTCGTGCTCGGCGATCCCCGCTTCCAGGCGACCTTCATCTATTCGGTGGTCGCCGCCATCTTCACCATCGTCCTTGGCGTGCTGGTGGTGGTGCCGGCGGCGTACTGGATTCGTCTGCGGCTGCCGCAGATCAGGCCCGTCGTCGAGTTCATCACGCTGCTGCCGCTGGTCATTCCGGCCATCGTTATCGTCTTCGGCTACATCAGAATGTACGGGTCGAACTCACCGCTGCCGTTCCTGGCCAGCGAGACAGGAGCCAATGCCTTGCTGGTCATCGGTTATGCGACACTGGCGCTGCCCTATATGTATCGTGCCGTCGACACCGGGCTTCGCACAATCGACGTACGGACACTGACCGAGGCGGCGCAGATCCTCGGCGCCGGCTGGGGCACGATCATCACTCGGGTCATCCTGCCCAACGTGCTGATCGCGGTGCTGTCGGGCGCCTTCCTGACCTTCGCCATCGTCATCGGCGAATTCACCATGGCCAGCCTGCTCAACCGGCCTGCTTTCGGACCCTATCTGCAGAACGTCGGCGCCAATCGCGCCTATGAGCCGGCGGCGCTTGCCATCATCGCCTTTGCCATTACCTGGGGCTGCATGTCGCTGATCCAGATCCTGTCGCGCTTCGCTCCGCGATCGGCGAACAGCCCGAACTGATCGAAAAGCCGAAAGAAAAAGCCATGGCCGAGCCATTCCTCTCAATCCAGCAGGTGCGAAAATCCTTCGGCGCCGCCATTGTGGTGCAGGATTTCAACCTCGACGTCGAGCCGGGCGAATTCGTCTCCTTCCTTGGCCCGTCGGGCTGCGGCAAGACGACGGTGCTGCGCATGGTCGCCGGTTTCGAGGAGCCATCCGCCGGCAAGATTGTCGTGGCCGGCAAGGACGTCACCCGGCTCAAGCCCAACCAGCGCAACATCGGCATGGTGTTCCAGGCCTATGCGCTGTTTCCGAACCTCACCGTGGCGCAGAATATCGGCTTCGGGCTGAAGGTCGCCGGTATGCCGAAGGCCGATGCCGACAGGCGCGTTGCCGAGATGCTCGACATCATCAAGCTGCCGCAGATGGGCGACCGCTATCCCTACCAACTGTCCGGCGGCCAGCAGCAGCGCATCGCGCTGGCGCGGGCGATTGCGCCCAAGCCGAAACTGCTGCTGCTCGACGAGCCGCTGTCGGCGCTCGATGCCAAGGTGCGCGTGTCGCTGCGCGAGGAAATCCGCTCGATCCAGAAGAAGCTCGGCATCACCACCATCTTCGTCACCCACGACCAGGAAGAGGCGCTGTCGATCTCCGACCGCATCGCCGTCATGTATGGCGGCAAGGCCGAGCAGGTCGGCACGCCGTTCGAGATCTACAACCGGCCGGCAACCAAATTCGTCGCCAATTTCGTCGGCACGCTGAACGTGCTCGAAGGCACGGTCACCGACGCCGCTTCGGGCAAGGTGCGCGTCAACTCGCAAGAGGTCTCGCTCAAGGGCAAGCTCAACGGCTCGAAATCCGGCGACACGCTGTCGCTGGCGTTGCGGCCCGAGGCGATCTCGCTCGGCCGACACCCCGGTCGCGATTCCAGCCTTTGGGGCGAAATCGCCGAGGTGCATTTCCTCGGCTCGGTCATCCGGGTTCGCGTCGGCATCGGCGGCAGCACGGTCTCGCTCGACACGTTCAACAGTCCGGCCACACCGCCGCCGGCCGTCGGCGAAAAGGCCGAGATTTCGTTCTCGTCGGGCGACATGCTGGTGCTGCATTAGGAGAAGAGTGAATAGTGAACAGTGAATAGTAAGAATGCGCTTTACGCGCCGAAATTCCTCTGCACGCAGCCATTCACCATTCACCATTCACCATTCACCATTCACCATTCACCAGCAGCCAAAGCCGTCGTCGTTTTTGCAGTGCCAATCGCCCGGCTTCACCGCTACGATAAGGCATGGCGCTTTTTGAACTCACCCTTGTCCTGCTTCTCATCGCGGTCGCCCTGACCGCGTTGTCGCGGCGTCTGCAGATTCCCTATCCGTCATTGCTGGCGCTGGCCGGCGCCGGCATCGCCTTCCTGCCGTTTGCCCCGACCATCGAGATCGACCCGGGGCTGGCGCTCGCTCTGTTCATCGCGCCGGTTCTGCTCGACGCGGCCTATGACACGTCGCTGCGCGATCTCAACCGCTACAAGGTTTCGCTCATCCTGCTGGCGCTTGGCGCCGTCATCTTCACCACCGTGACGGTCGCGCTGGTCGGCTGGACGATGGCAGGCTTGCCCATCGCCGCCGCCATAGCGCTCGGCGCGATCGTAGCGCCGCCCGATGCGGTGGCGGCGGCGGCCGTGCTCGGACAGTTCAAGGTGCCGCACCGCATCACCGCCATCCTGGAAGGCGAGAGCCTTCTCAACGACGCCACGGCGCTGCTGATCTACAGGATGTCGGTTTCCGCAGCCGCCGGCACCATCCTGTTGAGCAGTGCCGTTCCAATGATCCTGCTGTCGACGGTCGGCAGCCTTGCCGCAGGCTATGTGCTCGGCCGGTTGTCTCTCGCCATACTCGGCCGCATCGACGACCCGGCGAGCGGCACCGTGGTGCAATTCGCCTCAACCTTCGGCGTCTGGATCCTGGCCGACAGGATAGGGCTTTCCGCCATCATCACGATCGTCGTCTACGCCATGACGATCGCACGTACATCGCCGCGCCGCATGCCGGCAAGGAATCGTGTCAGTTCCTACTCGGTCTGGGAGACGGCGGTGTTCGTGCTCAACGTGCTGGCCTTCGTTCTGATGGGCCTGCAAGCGCGGTCCATCGTCGGCCGACTTGCCGAGCAAGGACAAAGCGAGGCGTTCGTCTTTGCCCTGGCTGTGCTGGCCGTCGTCATCGTATCGCGGCTCGTCTGGGTTCTGGGCTGCGGCGCGATCCTCAGAGCGCTGGCACGTCTGGGCGACGAGGACAGGCGGAAGGACGCACCGACATTCCGCGGCGGCGTGCTCATCGGCTGGTGCGGCATGCGCGGCCTGGTGACGCTTGCGGCAGCCTTCGCCTTGCCGGCCGACTTTCCGGGCCGTGATCCGATCGTGCTCGCCGCTTTCACGGTCGTGCTCGGCACATTGGTGCTGCAAGGCGTCAGCCTGAAACCGTTGCTGCTTCTGCTCAATCTCGACCTCGACCGGACGGTCGACCGGGAGGTGGCGCAGGCGCGCGTCGCCATCATGCAGGCGGCGCTGGACGTGCTCAGCGGCAAGACATCGAGCGCGGCCGGGGCGGTGCGAGAGCAATATGCCGCCCAGCGCGCCATCGCCGAAAACCCCGAGGATGCCCAGGCGGCGACCGAGTATGACAGATTGCGTCTCTACGCCATCAAGAGCCAGCGCGATGCGCTGGAGCGTTTGCGCATCGACGGAACGATCGGCGACGAAGCCTACCACCGCCTTGAGGAAGAAATCGACTGGTCGGAACTGGCAGCATCCCCGCCCGGTCGGTTCCAGCCGCTGACCACTTAGCATCTGGCCCAAGCTCCCTCCGCCCGGCTGCACATTGCAAGGCTGTCAGCGAACGGCTACTGCCAGCAGGAAACTGAGCCGGATAAGCAATGAAGCTGGTCAGCTATAACATCCAGTACGGCTTCGGCAGCGATGGCCGCTACGACCTGGCGCGTTGTGCCAAGGTCGTGGCCGGCGCCGACATCATCGCCTTGCAGGAGGTGGAACGGCACTGGTTGCGCAGCAACGAGGACGACCAGCCGGAACTTCTTTCGCAATTTCTGCCCGACTACCATTGGGTCTACGGGCCGGCCTTCGACATGGATGCCAGCCACCGGCGTGAAGGCCGCATCGTCAACCGGCGGCGGCAATTCGGCACCATGGTTCTGTCGAAGCTTCCGATCGTCTGGTCGCGGCTGCATACGCTGCCGCTCAGGCGCACGCTGCGGCCGCTCAACACCCGCAATGCCGCACTCGAATGCATGATCCGCACCCCTGCCGGTCCGGTGCGGGTGCTGTCGTTGAATCTGGCGCATATCGCGGCCGAGGAGCGGCTGGAGCAGATCGACTATTTGCTCGCCGAGCATCGCCGCGCGCCGTCCGAGGGCGGCCCATGGAGCGGCGCCGACGACGAGCCGGCGCGCAACTGGAGCAATGGCGAACAGGAGCCAGAAAACCCCGTAGCGGCGATCTGGTTGGGCGACTTCAACATGGAGCCGGATAGCGCCGAGTACCGGCGCATTGTCGGCAGCGCGCCCTATCATCGCGGTGCCGCCTATCTCGACGGTTTTGTCGATGTCGCCGCCGTCGCAATGGAACCGACAGCGGATTTCCACACCCATGTGAAGACTATCGATGGCAGGCTGGCAAAGCGCCGGCTCGACCATTGCTTCGTCGGCGGCATGTTTGCCGGGCGCGTGCGCTCGGTCAGCGCCGATATCGGCCAAATCGCTTCCGACCATTTTCCGCTCTGGGTCGATATCGACCTGGAGACGCCGATCGTCATCGGGACGGGCGGCGGATGAACCGCCGATGAGCCTGTTTGTCTTTTTCGCGGTGCTCGCCGCCGCTTCCATGCATGCGATCTGGAACGCGCTGGTCAAGGTCCACCTCGACCGTTTCCTGTCGATCACACTGATGACGCTCGGCATGGGTGCCGCTGCGCTGGTGACGTTGCCTTTCGTCGAGGTGCCGAAGCCGGAAGTGTGGCCATACATCCTCGCCTCGGTTGTCTTCCACATGGGCTACAGGACGTTCCTGATCGGCGCCTACAAGGCCGGCGATTTCGCCCAGACCTATCCGCTGGCGCGCGGCACCGCGCCATTGCTGGCCGCTTTGGGGGGCGTTGTGGTGGTTGCCGAGATGCCGGCGCCGCTCGCCATTCTCGGCATCCTCTTGTTGTCGGCGGGCACGCTGGTGCTGTCGTTTCGCGGCGGCGCGCATCTGGAGAAATTGAACCTGCGCGCCGTCGGTTTCGCGTTGGGCACATCGATCTTCATCGCCAGCTACACGCTGTCGGACGGCAGCGGCGCGCGGCTGGCCGCCACCGCGTCGAGTTATGCCGCCTGGCTGTTCGTCTGCGATGCGCTGTGGGCGCTGGTGCTATGCGTCGTCTCTCGCGGCCCACAGGCGCTGCCGGTGCTGGCGCGCGACTGGAAGGCCGGAATCTATACCGGCGTGCTCAGCGGCGGCGCCTACTGGATCGTGATGTGGGCGATGACCAAGGCGCCGATCGCCTCGGTGGCGTCGCTGCGCGAAACATCGATCCTGTTCGCCATGATGATCTCGGTGTTCGCGCTCGGCGAGAAGATGACGGCATGGCGAGGTGCCGCGGTGCTTAGCATCGTTGCCGGCGTCGTTGCGCTGAGAATGGGATAGTCACGCGATCTCCAGATCAAACACCATCAGCCCGTCGGTGCCGCCTTCGAGCGCCGCGACCAGTTTTGCGCCGGCTCGCTGATGCGCTTCATGCTCCAGATAGGCATCGCGTGCCGCAGCGTCGCGAAAGTCGATGGTGAAGCCGTGCGTGAAGCCGCGGGCGAAGGGTTCCGGGCTGGTATTGGCGCTGAATTCGACCTTGCCCATGCCGTCGATCACGGCCCGCAACACTTCGAGATCGGCATGGATTGCCGCGCGCTCGGCGTCGGCGGCATCGTTGCGAAATCTGACGAAGACACAGTGCCTGATCATTCTTTGTCCCTCATGCCGCTCGGTTGGTGGAAAACACCGCCGGCGGCAGCGGCTCGCGGCCAAGGATCAGATCGGCGCCTTTTTCGCCAACCATGATCGTCGGGGCATTGGTGTTGGAGGAGGGGATGCGCGGCATCACCGAGGCGTCGCAGACGCGCAGGCCCTCGATACCGCGCAGCCTGAGATCTGGCGTTACCACGCTCATCGCATCGTGGCCCATGCGGCAGGTGCCGACCGGGTGGTGGTCGGTCTTGGAACTGCGGCAGGCGTAGTCGAACAGCTCGTCGCCGCTCTGCAGGTCGGGTCCCGGCAGTACCTCGCGCAGTACATAGGGCTGCAGCGCCTTCTGCCGCATGATCTCGCGCGCCAGCCTCAGCCCCTTGATCGACATGTCGCGGTCATAGGGATCGGACCAATAGTTCGGATCGATCAGCGGGCGGTCGGCCGGGTCGGCACTGTTCAGCCGCACGGTGCCGCGCGAGCGCGGGCGCAGGAAGGCCGAGTTCAATGTCACGCCCGGATTGTTCAGCTTCTCGACGCCGGCCTCGATGCCGGAGCCGAGGCCGAGATGCAGCTGGATATCGGGAGAGGCGGCGGTCGGATCGGCGTACCAGAAGCCGCCGGTCTCGAACAGGCTGGAGGCTACCGGGCCTTTCTTCAGGAGCAGATACTGCAGGCCGGCCCAAGCCGTCCAGTGCAGCTTGGCGTAGTTGTCGTAGGTGTGATCGCCGGTGCATTCGGCGATGACGAACAGGTCGAGATGATCCTGGAGATTGGAGCCGACGCCGGGCAGATCGTGCACCGGTGTCACGCCGACCGCCTCCAGATGGTCGGCCGGGCCGATGCCCGACTGCAGCAAAAGCTTCGGCGAGCCGATGGCGCCGGACGAGACGATCACCTCGCGCTCGGCGCGCAGGATCGTTGGCTGGCCGCCCGGCCTGTCGACGATCTCGACGCCAACGGCGCGGCCCTTGTCGACGACGATGCGTGTCACCAGAACGCCGGTCCTGACGGTGAGATTCTTTCGCTCGCGGATCGGCCGGAGATAGGCGACAGAGGCGGAGGAGCGCTTCGCGTCCTTCTGCGTCAGCTGATAGTAACCGACGCCCTCCTGGGCTACCCCGTTGAAGTCGGGATTGAAGGGGATGCCCATCTCCTGTCCGGCACGGAAATAGGCCTCGCAGATCGGCAGCGGCGCGATCGGGTTCGACACGCCGAGCGGGCCTTGGTCGCCGTGGAAATCGTTGGCATAACGTTGATTGTTCTCGGCGCGCTTGAAATAGGGCAGTACGTCGCGATAGCCCCAGCCAGCAAGGCCTTCTTCCTTCTCCCAGGCGTCGTAGTCGCGGGCGTTGCCGCGCGTGTAGATCTGGGCGTTGATCGAAGAGCCGCCACCGATCACCTTGGCCTGAGTGTATCGGAAGACGCGGTCTTTCATATGCTTTTGCGGCACTGTCGACCAGCCCCAGGCGGCGATGCCCTTGGTCATCTTGGCAAAACCGGCCGGCATGTGGATCAGCGGATGCCAGTCCTTGCCGCCGGCTTCGAGCAGCAGCACCTGATGCGACGGATCTTCGCTCAACCGGTTGGCGAGTACGCACCCGGCCGGGCCGGCGCCGACGATTATGTAGTCGGTCATGGCGTCACCTGTTCATAGCCTCGGCACCGACAGCGCACCGTCGACATTGATGACCGAGCCGGTCGAAAAGCCGAACTTGCCGCCGGCGAGCGCCGCCACGGCGGCACCGATATCTTCGCTCTCGCCCCAGCGCATCGCCGGCACCAGCCCGCCGTCGATCAGCCCGTCATATTTGGCGGTCACACCGGCGGTCATGTTGGTGCGGATGATGCCCGGGCGCACCTCGAACACGGCGATATTTTCGGCGGCGAGCCGCAGTGCCAGGTTCTTCACCCACATCGAAAGCCCAGCCTTGGAGATGCAGTAATCGGAACGTTCCGGCGAGGCCATGGCGGCGCTGACCGAAGTGATGGTGATGATCGATCTCGCACCATCGCTTGGCAGGCCGAGCATCGCTTTGGCGACGGCCTGGCTGAGGAATACGGTGCCGCGCAGATTGATGCCGAGCACCCGGTCGAAATTTTCCGGCTTGAGCTCGAGCAGATCGCCGCGCAGGACAGTGCCGATGCCGGCATTGTTGACCAGGCAGTCGATGCGGCCGAAGGCGCTTGTCGCGGCATCAATCAGCGCTGCGTGGCCGTCGAGGTCGGCGATGTCGCAGCTGACATAGGCGAATTTCGCGCCGCGCCCGGTGATGTCGGCGGCGAGCCCGTCTGCGGCTTCGTCAGCAAGGTCGGCGACGAGGATGTCGAAGCCTGCGCCGGCCAGCGCCTCGGCACAGGCAAGGCCGATGCCGCGCGCGCCGCCGGTGACGATCGCTGCCGGGCGGCTCATGTTGCAAGCTCCGTCTTGCGGATATGATCGGCGACGCGCAGCGCCTGTGCGGCGATCGACAGCGCCGGATTGACGGCGGCCGAATTCGGCAGGAAGCCAGCATCGACGACGAACAAATTGCTGTGGTCGAAGGAGCGGCAGAACGGATCCAGCGGCGAGGTCGCTGGATCGTTGCCCATCTTCACCGTGCCGCACTGATGTGAGGGCGTGCGCTTGTCAAACGGACGTGACAGGACGATCGGATAGCCGCAGGCGCGGAAATTCTCGCGCATCACCTTGGTCAGTCCGTCGAGCGACTGCATGTTGGAGCGCCGCCACTGCATGACGATGTCCTTGCCGTCGACCATGATGCGGCTGTCGGGATCGGGCAGGTCCTCGCACATCAGATACCAGTCGACGGCGTGGCCGGCCATGAAATCCAGCGCGAATTTGGGCGCGCGCCTGACATTGGCCTTGAGGATGTTGCCGTCGACTTTGCCTAGAAGCTGGACGTTGCCGAGCGGTTTGCCGCCCTTGCCGTCGGACAGATAATAATCGTTCAGCATCAGCGTCTTCTGGTAGACGGACTTGTTCCTGCGGCGCGGATCGATCGCCAGCATGGCGCTCGAATTGTGGTTCATGAAGTTGCGGCCGACCTGGTCGGAACGGTTGGCCAGGCCTTTGCCACCTCCCTTGCCCTTGGAAGAAGGGGAAGGCGAACGCAGCAGGACGGCGGCTGAATTGACCGCGCCGGCCGACAGGATCACCAGCTTCGGCGCGACTTTCTTCAGCGCACCGTTCTGGCGGTAATGGACGGTCTCGATCGTCCTGGCGTCCGGCGATGCCTCGAGATATTCGACATGGGCGCCGGTCTCAAGCCGGATATTCTGATCGGCAAGGGCTGCTGCCAACGGCCCGGATTGCGCGTCGATCTTGCCGGTCCCGGTGTTGGGAAACGCGTCCCACGGCGTGCTGCCATCTTTCAGCCAGGCTTCGATGTCGACGCCGAGCGGCAGCGATGCCGGATGCAGGCCTAGGCTCTTCAACTCGGCGCGCGCACGCGCGATCGGCGGCTCGTCTGGTACCGGCCCGAAAGGGTAGGGCGTAGAGTGGAACGGCTCGGTCGGGTCTTCGCCGAGTGCACCGCGCACGCGAAAAAGCTGCTCGGCCCTGGAATACCAGGGTTCGAATTCCTCATAGGAAAACGGCCAGGCCGGCGAGATGCCGCCATAGTGCTCCATCTCCGAAAAGTCTTCCCTGCGGTAGCGGATCAGCACAGCGCCGTAGAATTTCGAATTGCCGCCGACATAGTAGTAATTGCCCGGGTTGAAAGGCGCTCCGCCGGCCTCGAGCCACATCTCCTTCGGCCGATAATGACCATCGACGAAGATCGCGCGGGTGTCGCGTGTGTGCGGCGTTGCCGGCAGGGCTTCGCCGCGCTCCAGCATCAGGATCGAGGCGCCACTGCCGGCAAGGCCGGAGGCGATCGTGGCGCCGCCTATGCCGGAGCCGATGATGACGATGTCGGGATTTGTCATGGCCGTTAGACGATGCGTTTCTCGGTCGCCGGATCGAAGAACACCGCCTTGGTCAGGTTGAAGGCGAGCGGCGTGACCGTGCCGGGCTGGATTTTGGCATCGGCGCGCAGCCGCGCCACCACCGCCTTGCCGCCGAGATTGGTGACCGCGAACGTATCCGAGCCGGCCGGCTCGATGACCTCGATGTGACAGTCGGCGCGGGCGATGTTCGAGGCGTTGCGTTCGGCACCCTCGGGATCGGTCAGTGCTTCCGGGCGGACGCCGAAGATGATCGGTTTTCCCTGGAATGCCGACAGGCCGGCCGGCGCATTGCCCAGCGGCAGCGAGATCGGCTGGCGCGCCTCGCGCTCCATGACGACGGAGAAGCCGCTGCCGTTGCTGCCGATCGTCGCCGGGATCAGGTTCATCGCCGGCGAGCCCATGAAGTCGGCAACAAACAGGTTGACCGGATTGTTATAGATTTCGGCTGGCGTGCCGAACTGCTGCACCTCGCCGTCGCGCATCACCGCGATCTTGGTGGCCAGCGTCATCGCCTCGATCTGGTCGTGGGTGACGTAGACGATGGTGGTGCCGGTGGTGGCGTGCAGGCGCTTGATCTCGATGCGCATGTCGACACGCAGCTTGGCGTCGAGATTGGACAAAGGCTCGTCGAACAGGAACAGCTTTGGATCGCGCACCAGCGCCCGGCCCATGGCGACGCGCTGGCGCTGGCCGCCGGAGAGCTGGCTTGGCTTGCGCTTCAGCAAATGGCCGATCTGCAGGACCTTCGCCACCTTGTCGATCGCCTTCTGGCGCTCGCCGGCCGGCACGCCGCGCATCTCCATGCCGAAGGCGATATTGCCGGCAACCGTCATGTTCGGATAGAGCGCGTAGCTCTGGAAGACCATGGCGATGTCGCGCTTGGAGGGGTGGAGATCGTTGATCGTGCGTCCGTCGACGCGGATTTCCCCTTCGGTGATGGTTTCCAGGCCGGCAATAGTGTTGAGCAGCGTGGACTTGCCGCAACCGGAAGGCCCGACCAGCACGAGGAAGCCGCCCTTTTCCAGGTCGAGGTCGATGCCTTTCAGGATCTCGACCGCTCCGAAACGCTTCTTCAGCCCGTCAATTTCCAGAAAAGCCATGCGATTATCCTTTGACGGCGCCGGCCATCAGGCCGCGCACGAAATAGCGGCCGGCGAGCACGTATACGAGGAGCGTCGGCAGCGCGGCGATCATCGCCGCCGCCATGTTGACGTTGTATTCGACGACGCCGGTCGAGGTGTTGACGACATTGTTCAGCGCCACCGTCATCGGCATCACGTCGCCTGAGCCGGCATAGGCGGAAGCGAAGAGGAAGTCGTTCCAGATGTTGGTGAACTGGTAGATCACCGTCACCACGATGATCGGCAGCGAGTTGGGCAGCATGATGCGCCGGAAGATCTGGAAGAAGCTGGCGCCGTCGATCTGCGCCGCCTTCACCAGCTCGTTCGGAAACGCTTCGTAATAATTGCGGAAGAACAGGGTGGTGAAGCCGATGCCGTAGACGACGTGAACGAACACCAGGTTCACGGTCGGATTGCCGAAGCCGAAGGTGAGGCCGGTCGCGTTCTGCAGCTTGACGCCGAACCGGCCGAGGCTGCCGAGGATCGTTGCCATCGGCAAGAGGACGGACTGGAACGGAATGAAGCAGGCAAACAGCATCAGCCCGAACACCAGCGTCGCCCCGCGAAAGCGCCACTTCGTCAGCACATAGCCGTTGAGCGCGCCGAGCAGGGTCGAGATGATGACGGCCGGAACCACCATCTTGATCGAGTTCCAGAAATAACCCTTCATGCCGACGCAGGTGAGACCCGAGCAAACCTCGCTCCACGCCCTTATCCAAGGTGCGAAGGTCGGCTCCTGCGGCAGCGCCAGCATGTTGCCGTTCTGGATTTCGTCCATGGTCTTGAACGAGGTCACAAGCATGACGAACAGCGGCATCAGATAGAACAGCGCGAACAGCGCCAGCAGCCCGTAGATGACAATACGGTTGACCGTCCTGGCGCTGATACCGCCAGTGCTCTGGCGAGCAGGAGTGGCCACGGCGCTCATCGCGGCTTCTCCCGAAGCTCGGAATAGAGATAGGGAACGATGATCGCGGTGATGGTCATCAGCATGATCACGGCGCTGGCCGAGCCGACGGCCATCTCGTTGCGCTTGAAGGTGTACTCATACATGAAGTTGGACGGCAGCCAGGCCGAACCGCCCGGCCCGCCGCTGGTCAGCGCGACCACCAGATCGTAGGATTTGATGGCGAGATGCGCGAGGACGATCAAGGCGGACAGGAAGATCGGCCGCAGCAGCGGGATGACGATGCGACGGTAGAGCTGGAAGGTGGTGGCGCCGTCGATCTGCGCCGCCTTCAGGATCTCGCCGTCGATGCCGCGCAGGCCGGCCAGGAACATCGCCATGATGAAGCCCGACGCCTGCCAGACGCCGGCGATGACCACCGTGTAGATGACGAAATCCTTGTTCTTGATCCAGTCGAAATGGAAGCTCGTCCAGCCCCATTGGTGCAGTGTCTGCTCGAGGCCGAGGCCGGGGTCCAGAAACCATTTCCAGGCAACGCCGGTGACGATGAACGACAGTGCCATCGGGTAGAGGTAGATCGGCCGCAGCACACCTTCGCCGCGGATCTTCTGGTCGAGCAGGATCGCCAGGAACAGGCCGAGCGCCAGGCAGATGGAAATGTAGAGGAAGCCGAAAATCCCCATATTGGTGATCGACGTGTACCAGGAGGACGGCGGATCGCTTTCGAAAGTCCAGCGCCATAGCCGCTGATAGGCGCGTGGCCCGGTGATCGCATAGGAGGGAAAGGTCTTGGAATTGGTGAAGGACAGATAGATCGTCCACAGGATGAAGCCGTAGACGAAGACGATTGTGGCGGCGAAGCTCGGCGCCAGCACGAGCTTCGGCAGCGCATTCTGAAGGCGCGAGCGCACCGTGGCGCCCGGACGGGCATCGTGCTCCGGCGTCAGCGTGATACTGGTTTCAGCAACTGTGCTCATCTGTCCATTCCGTATGGCGGGTCCGGAATTCTGCTGTCTCGGGCTCTGCGGCACGAAAGCGTGCCGGTCGGCGCAACCGCAAAACCTCGCCGCAGGGGATCTCCCCGGCTTGCGCCGGGGAGATCATTCACATGGGCGGGTGCCTTACTTGGCGTCTTCGATCGCGCTGACCAGTTGGGTCACGGCCTCGTCCGAGGTCTTGATCTGGCCGTGCACGAATTTCGAGACGACATCCTTGTAGGCGTTGGCAACCGCGGGAGGCGCGCCATAGCCCTGCGCCAGCGAACCGAACAGCGTGCCGCCTTCATTGGCGGCCTTCAGGTCGGCCATGCCCTTCTTGCCGCAAGCGTCGAAATCGGTGTCCGGCACGTCGGTGCGGGCCGGAACAGAGCCCTTGACGACGTTGAAGGCCGACTGGAAGCTCTTCGACAGCGTGGCGGTGGCCAGGGCGATCTGGGCGGCCTTGCGGTCCTCCGGAACGTTGAACATGCCGAACATGTCGGAGTTGTAGACGACGCTGCCGTCGGTGCCCGGGAAGCGGTAGCACAGGAAGTCGGTGCCCGGGACCTTCTTGGCGGCGTTGAATTCGCCCTTGGCCCAGTCACCCATCACCTGCACCAGCGCATCGCCCTTGATGACCATGGCGGTGGCGAGGTTCCAGTCCCGGCCCGAGAAGTTCGGGTCGACATAGGTGACGAGCTTGGCGAGATTGTCGAACGACTTCTTCATCGTGTCGGACTTCAGCGACTCCTCGTCGAGGTCGTTGAAGGCCTTCTTGTAGAACTCAGGCCCGCCGGTCGACAGCACGACTGAGTCGAACATTGTCGCTTCCTGCCAGTTCTGGCCGCCCAGCGCGAGCGGGATGACGCCCGCCGCCTTGGCTTTGTCCAGCAACGCAATGAAGTCGTCGAAGGTCTTGGGCTCGGTGCCGCCGATCTTGTCCATCACCGCCTTGTTGATCCATAGCCAGTTGACCGAGTGGACGTTGACCGGAGCCGCGACCCACTTGCCGTCATAGACGGAGAATTTCTGCAGGGCCGCGGGAACGGACTTGTCCCAGCCTTCCTTTATCGCCGTCTCGGTCAGGTCGCCCATAACGCCGGCTGCGGCGTAATCGAGCACGGTATAGCCAAGCATCTGCGAGGCGGTCGGGTAGTTGCCCGCTGCCACCATCGCCTTCAGCGCGGTCATGGCGGCGTCGCCGCCGCCGCCGGCCACCGGCACGTCCTTCCAGGCAAAGCCTTCCTTGGCCAGATCCTGCTTGAGCACGTTCAGAGCGGCAGCTTCGCCGCCCGACGTCCACCAATGCAGCATCTGGACTTCCTTGACGTCCTCGGCATGGGCCGCGAACGCAACGCCCGATGCGAGAGCCGTCCCGATAAGCAGTTTGCGCAACATGTACTTCCTCCCTTGTTGAACTTACACGACCGGCGGATGCCCGCCGGGTTCTTCCCAACTCAGCCGACCCACCATCCGGTGCGCTGGCCGCGATGAAACTGGATTGTCTTTTCCTCGGTATAATCCTCGACGGCGCGCTTGCCGAGTTCGCGTCCGAGACCGGACTGCTTGTAGCCGCCGAAAGGCAGCTCGGGGTAACCCTCCATGAACGTGTTCACCCAAACGGTTCCCGAACGCACATTCCGCGCCACCGACATGCAGGTATCGATGCTGGCGCTCCACACGCCCGCCGACAGACCATAGGGCGTGTTGTTGGCGATGTGCAACGCCCTTTCAATCGATTCAAAAGTCAGCACCGAGAGCACCGGACCGAACACTTCCTCGCGTGCAATGGCCATGTCTTCGGTGACATCGCGAACGATGGTCGGATCAAGATACTGGCCGGCGCTCGAAGCAAGCTGATTGCCGCCGCTACAGATCCGGCCGCCGCCGTTTTCCGCTGCCGTCACGTAGCCGGTGACCTTGGCCATATGGTCGGCGGAGATCATCGCGCCGACCTTGGTGCGGTCGTCGAGCGGGTCGCCGACAATCACCTTGGCGGTGAGGGCATTGACGGCGCCGAGGAACTCGTCGGCGATCGCCTCATGGACGATCAGCCGGCTGCCGGCATTGCAGCATTCGCCGGCATTGAAAAAGCCGCCGAACACCGCTGCGTCGGCGGCGGCCTCGAGGTCGGCATCGGGAAAGACGATCTGGCCGTTCTTGCCGCCGAGCTCCATCGCGAGTTTCTTCAGCGAGTTGGCGGCAGACGCCATGGTCATCTTGCCGACGCGGGTGGAGCCGGTGAACGACACCATCTCGACCAGCGGATGGCTGACCATCGGTGCGCCGACATCGGCGCCCAACCCGGCAAGGATGTTGACGACGCCATCCGGCAGGCCGGCCTGCATCAGGATCTCGCCGAGCACAAAGGTCGAGGCCGAGGTCATCTCGCTCGGCTTGACCACCGCCGTGCAGCCGGCGGCGAGCGCGAAGGGTAGTTTCTGGCTGACGATAAGGAACGGGAAATTCCACGGCGTGATGATGGAGACGACGCCGATCGGTTCGCGCAACACGACGCCGAGCATGGCATCGCCGAGATTGGCGTAGCTTTCGCCGTGAAGCGTGCGGGCAAGTGCCGCGGCATAACGCCAGATATCGACGGCGCCGCCGATCTCGCCGCGCGCCTGCGCAATCGGCTTGCCGGATTCCAGTGCGTCGAGCCGGGCAATCTCGTCCAGCCGCGCCTCGATCAGGTCAGCAGCCTTGAGCAGGATCGCGGCGCGCTCGGCGGCCTTCATGCGCGGCCACGGGCCGGTCTCGAAGGCCCTGTGCGCGGCCTGTACCGCAGCCTCCACGTCCGCCGCGCCGGCTTGTGCATAGCGCGAGACGGTGAAGCCGTGGCCAGGGCTGCTGCGCTCCAGCGTGCGGCCGTCCTGGGCGTCGACGAACCTGCCGCCGATCAGCAGCCGGTAGTTTTTCGGCGCTGCGGCTGCCTCGGCGGGCATGGCGATGTTGAGAGGTGCGTTCATGTGAGTTTCAGGTTCCTAAGATCTTGAGAAGGCCGGCTTCTGCTTGGCCTTGAAAGCCTCGACGCCGGCCCTGAGATCGTTTGTCTGCGCGATGAAGCTGCTGGCCAGCGCTTCGGTCGCGGCAGCACTCTCCTCGCTTTCCGCAATGGCAATCATCAGCTTGGCGGCCTCGGTTGCCAGTGGCCCGCGCTCGGCGATCTTGCCGGCCCAGGCCTTGGCTTCGGCGAACGCCTTGCCGGTGTCGACCACCCGGTCGACAATCCCCAGAGCAAGAGCCTCGGTCGCCAGAAACACCTCGCCGCCGAGCGCCATCCGCCGCACTGCCTGCGCGCCGAAGCGGCGCACGGCGCGCTGTGTGCCGGACCAGCCGGGAACGACGCCGATCGAGGTTTCGGGGAACCCCAACTTCACCTGCGTTTCCGCCACGCGAAAGTCGCAAGCCGCCGCCAGTTCCAGCCCGCCGCCCAGCGCATGGCCGGCAAGAACGGCGATCGTGGGCTGCCGCAGCCGCGCCAGCCGGTCGAAGACGCGGTGGCCGTAGCGCACCCATTGCACCTGGAAATCGGCAGCGCTCATTTCTGCCCAAGCCTCGACGTCGCCGCCGGCGCAAAAGCCCTTGCCTTCGCCGCAGACCAGCACGACGCGGACGCCGGTTGCTGTCTCGGCCTCGTCGAGTGCCGCTTCCAGCGCCCGCAGCATCGGAATATCGAGCGCGTTGAATTTCTCCGGCCGGCGCAGCGTGACAATGCCGATGGCGCCGTCGGTTTCAAAGGTTACCAGACGCTCAGCCATGTGCGCCTCCAAGCGACGCGCCGCCATTGAGCGACAGGCCGATCGGCCGGTCCCGGTAGAGCGCATCCGGCGTCACTTTCAGGTCGTTGGCGACGGCGAGCGGGATCTCGGCCTGCGCCAGCACATCGCGCTCGAGGTCGATGCCCGGCGCCAACTCGGTCACCATCAGCCCCGCAGGCGTCAGCTTCATCACGCAGCGCTCGGTGACATAGGTGATATCCTGTCCCTGCGCGACGGCACGCTTGCCCGAGAAGGAGATATGCTCGACCTCACCGACGACTTTCTTGACCTTGCCCTCCTGGTCGATGCGGATGCCGCCACCGGCAAGCGACAACTTGGCGCCGGCATTGAAGAAACCGGAAAAGACGATCTTCTTCGCCCGCGCGGTGATGTCGACGAAGCCGCCGGCGCCGGCGGTGACGTGGGGCCGCGCCGAAAGCTTCGAGACATTGACGGAGCCGTGCCGGTCGATCTGCAGGAAGGACAGCAGCGAGGCGTCGAAGCCGCCGGCCTGGAAATAGATGAACTGGTGCGGCGAGGGCATGAAGGCGTCGGCGTTCGACGAGCAGCCGAACTTGAAGTCGAGCAGCGGCACGCCGCCGACCGCACCCTGTTCGATGACCCAGGTGACCTTGCCGTGCTGGCCTTCCTCGAGCAGGATGCGCGGCACATTGGCCGAGATGCCGAAGCCGATATTGACCGCCATGCCGTCGGCAAGCTCCATGGCGACGCGGCGCGCAATGACCTTCTGGACGTTCATCTCGGCGTTGCGAAAGCTCGACAGCGGCCGGAAAATCTCGCCGGAGATGGCCGGATCGTAGGGCGTCAGCGTCGTCTGCAACTGGTCGGGCGCCACCACGATATGGTCGACCAGCACGCCGGGCACGCGCACATCGTGCGGCTTCAGCGTGCCGTTCTCGACGACGCGCTTGACCTGCGCGATGACGATGCCGCCATTGTTGCGGGCGGCCAGCGCCTGTTCGAGGCCGCCGAGATAGGCACCTTCATGCTCATAGGTAAGGTTGCCGCGCTCGTCGGCCGTGGTGGCGCGGATGATCGCGACCTGCGGTACGATCGAGCGGAAATAGAGCCATTCCTCGCCGTCGAACTGCTGCACCGAAACGATCGGCTCGCTGGCGGCAGCATTCATGGCGCAGCCCTGGTGGCGCGGGTCGGCAAAGGTGTCGAGCCCGACCTTGGTCAGCACGCCGGGGCGCTTGGCGGCGGCCTCACGATGCATGTCGAACAGGATACCGGACGGCACGTTGTAGGCGGCAACCGTATTGTTGCCGATCATCTTCCAGATCTGCGGCGGTTCGGAAGATGACGGGCCGGACGGATAGGAACCGCACAAAGTGCGCTTCAACAGGCCGGGCTTGGCTACATGGTCGATGCCCTTGATGCCGTACATGTCACCAGCGGCGATCGGGTGCAGCGTCGTAATGTCCCTGGGATGGCCGTCGGCGTCGAAGCGCTCGCCGATCGCGGCAAGCACCGCATCCGGGCAGCCGAGGCCGCTCGACGACGACACGGAAACGACCACGCCATCCCTAATCAGGCCGGCAGCCTCAGCCGCGGAAACGAGCTTGCTCACGCTGCGCTCCCGAGCTTCGGGTCGATGGCAACGGCCTTGCCGGACCTGGCCGATTGCAATGCCGCTTCGGCTGATGTCAGCGACCAGACGCCGTCCTCGCCGGTGGCGGACGGCTGGCCCTCGCCGCGGATCGCCGCGTGGAATTGGCGCAGCGAACGGGCATAGAGGTCTTCGCGGTCGAAGCTCAATTCCTCCTCACCCTGTGCCGTGCGAAGCAACACAGAGCCGAGCGGCTTCTGCGTCATCACGTCCTTGGCGATCAGCGAGCCTTCGCTGCCATGCACCTCGAAGCCGCTGCCGGCGAATTTGGTGGTAAAGCCCTCGTGCGACTGGGCGATGACGCCCGATGCGAAGCGCCAGAGGCACATGGCGCCGTCTTCCAGCCCGCCGGCGGCCATGCCGGCCGATTGCGTGAATGCCGAGATCTCGACCGGATCGTCGCCGAGCACGAAGCGCAGCGTGTCGGCATCGTGGACGGTGATGTCGAGCACCACGCCGCCGCCGGCGTCCGGCCTGGTGATGCGCCAGCCCTGCAGGTTTTCCGGCAGATAGACGGAGTGGAAGACGCGCGCGGCGATCGGCCTGCCGATGCGGCCGCCAGCGATCGCTTCGCGCATCGCCCGATGCGAGCCGGCATTGCGCAGATGGTGATTGGTGCCGAGCACGACGCCGGCGGCCCTGGCCGCCGCGACCATCTTGCGCGCGTCGGCGCTGGTCAGCGCCAGTGGTTTTTCGCAAAGCACATGCTTTCCCGCCTCGATCGCGGCGAGTGCCTGTTCGAGATGCAATTCGTTGGTGGTCGAGATGTAGACGGCGTCGATGTCGGAGCCGAGCAATTCATCAATCGTCGCGACCGCCGCCGGAATGCGGTTTTCCAGAGCATAGGCGGTAGCCCGCTCCGGGCTGGAGCTCATCACTGCGGCGATCTCGCCGTCCGGCTGCGCGCGGATGGCGCCGATCATGAACTGTCTTGCGATCGTGCTGGCGCCGATCAGCCCCCAACTGACGGTCATGCCGCGTCTCCCATTCCTGCGCAGCCATGCTCCTTGCGATCGGGGCCGCAGCTTTCCCTGACCACGAGGTTGACGGCGCCGATATGATCCTCGGCGCGCGTGGTGCGCGATTGGATCATCTTCAGCACGACATGGGCGGCGCGCTCGCCGAGGCCGGCGGTGTTCACCGCGACGCTGGTCAGCGCCGGCATATAGTGCTCGGCCTCGGGGACGTCGTCGAAGCCGACGACGGCAAAGTCCGCGCCGGGTTCCAGGCCGCGCTTGCGCAGCGCCAGCAAGACGCCGAAGGCGACCGCATCGTTGAAGCAAAGGGCCGCGGTCGGCGGCGCGGCCATGGCAAGTGCGGTTTCCAGGCAGGCAATACCGCCCTTGCGGCTGGTTTCGCCCTCGAAGACCAGTCTGTCGGCCGGATCGATGCCGAGCGCTTCACAGGCCTCGCGAAAGCCCCCCAGGCGTTCGTGATAGACGACAAGGTCGGACGAGCCGCCGAAGAAGGCCAGCCGGCTGTGGCCCTTGCCGATCAGATGGGCGGTGGCAAGATAAGCGCCGCGATGATTGTCGGGCGTGATCACCGGGATACGGCTTTCGGGGAGGCGGCGCATGACGAAGACGACCGGAACGCCTGCGGTCTCAAGGCGGCGGAACGCGCCAGGCGTGGTGCCGCGCGCCGGCGACACGACGAGCCCGGCGACACCCTGCTCCATCAGCGATTTCAGAACCTCTTCCTGGCGCACCGGGTTTTCGGCCGTATTGGCGATGAAAGGCACGACGCCGGCCGACTGGAAGACGCGCTCCATGCCGACCGCGAGCTCGGCGAAAAACGGATTGGTGAGATCGTTGATGACCATGCCGATGACGTTGGAATGGGCCTTGCGCAGATTGGCGGCGCCGCGGTTGTAGACATAGCCGACGTCCTCGATCGCCTTGCGCACCTTGAGCGCGGTTTCGGGCCGGATCAGCCCGCTGCCTTGCAGCACCAGCGATACCGTCGATTTGGACACGCCCGCCTCACGGGCGATGTCGAGTATCGTTGCCTTGGCCCGGCTGGCCATCCAGATCTGTCCTCCCGGTGGTTTCTTGTGCGATTTTATTGGAACGATCTAATCCATGCGGCGCATTTAAGTCAATCGCGTTTTTGCGAAGCCGGGAAAAAATGCGGCTCGGCGGCGCAATCCTCCAGCAAGCAGGGCTTTCGGCTACTGCGATGCAGCAATTTTCGCTGCACGAGGCAGGCGGCAAAATATTCTTGATTTGTTGGAACGTTCCATTTAATAGGCGTTGGTAAGGGAGAGAGCCATGGACATCACCTTGCCCGGGGAAGGCGCCGGCCGTGTCCGCTACCGGCTTGTCGGCCAGCCGGTGCAGCCTGTGGCCGGCGCTCGCTTCTCGCGCATCGCCTACGCCGCCGCCCATGTAGTTGCCGATCCCCTCGCCATGACCGATCCGTGGTCGAGGCCCGCGGTCGACTGGGACAAGACGATGGCGTTTCGCCGTCACCTCTGGCGGCTTGGCTTCCGTGTCGCCGAAGCGATGGACACCTCTCAGCGCGGCATGGGTTTCGACTGGGCGAATGCCAAGGAATTGATCCGCCGCTCGATCGCCGAGGCGCGCAGCGTCGAAGGCGCCGATCTTGCGTCGGGCGCCGGCACCGACCATCTGGCGCCGGGGGGCGCCAGCAGGCTAGACGATGTCATCGCGGCCTATGAAGAACAGCTCGGCTTCATCGAAGGGCTTGGCGGCAAGGCGATCATGATGGCCAGCCGGGCGCTGGCGGCGGTCGCCAAAGGCCCCGACGACTATATCGGCGTCTACGACCGCATCCTGTCCCAGGCCTCCGGCAAGGTCATCCTGCACTGGCTGGGCGACATGTTCGACCCGGCGCTGAAAGGCTACTGGGGCAGCAGCGACCTCGAAACTGCGCTGGAGACGGTGGTCGCGATCATCGAATGCCATGCCGGCAAGGTCGAAGGCATAAAGATATCGCTGCTCGATGCCGGCAAGGAGATTGCGCTCAGGGATCGGCTGCCCGAGGGCGTGCTGATGTTCACCGGCGACGATTTCAATTACCCCGAGCTGATCGCCGGCGACGGCGACAGACATTCGCACGCGCTGCTCGGCATTTTCGATGCCATCGCGCCGGTCGCCAATGCGGCGCTGGCAAAGCTGGCCGACGGCGACCGCGCGGGCTACGACGCGCTGATGGCCCCGACAGTGCCGCTGTCGCGCAAGATCTTCGAGGCGCCGACCGAATACTACAAGGCCGGCATCGTCTTCATGGCATGGCTGAACGGCCATCAGGAGCATTTTTCGATGGTCGGCGGCATGCAATCGGCGCGCGGCGTCCGTCACTATGCCGATGTCTTTCGCCTTGCCGACCAGGCAGGGTTGCTGGCCGACCCCGGGCTTGCCATTGCCAGAATGACAAGCCTGTGCGCGGTAGCGGGCGTCTGATCGCGAGCGCTACAGCGTCCGATCCAAAGGTTGCTTCGGGTGGCTTTGCGATTTGCCTTGTCTGGGCAAATCTGTATGCGGTATGCGTCCGGCAACAGAGAAGCCGATCCGGCGCTCCGCCGGCCAACTGGCATAGCTGCCGTTCTGCATTGGGGTAAGCTGATGACCTTCGACCTTCAGGGTAAGCGCGTTTTCGTGGCCGGACATCGCGGCATGGTCGGCTCGGCCATCCTGCGCCGATTGGCCGACGAGGATTGCGAGGTCCTGACCGCCTCGCGCGCCGAGATCGATCTTCTCGACCAGGCCGGCGTGCGGCGCTGGATGGCCGACCGCAAGCCGGATGCAGTGGTGATGGCGGCGGCCAAGGTTGGCGGTATCCTGGCCAACAACAGGCTTCCGGTCGATTTTCTGCAGGACAATCTCGTCATGCAGAACAATGTCATCGACAGCGCCTTCCGCAACGAGGTGCAGAAGCTGCTGTTTCTCGGTTCATCCTGCATCTATCCCAAATTCGCGGCGCAGCCGATCTCCGAGGACGCCTTGCTGACCGGGCCGCTCGAACCCACTAACGAATGGTATGCGATCGCCAAGATCGCCGGGCTGAAACTGTGCCAGGCCTATCGGCGCCAGTACGGCGTCGACTACATCTCGGCGATGCCGACCAATCTCTACGGTCCGGGCGACAATTTCGACCTCAATTCCAGCCATGTCGTGCCCGCTCTGATGCGCAAGGCGCACGAGGCCAGACGCGCCGGCCGCAAGAGCCTGGAGGTGTGGGGATCAGGCACGCCGATGCGCGAATTCCTGCATGTCGACGACGCCGCCGACGCGCTGGTCTGGTTGCTGAAGAATTATTCGGGCGACAGCCACATCAATGTCGGCTCGGGGGAAGACATCACCATTGCCGATCTTGCCCGCACCATCGTGTCGGTCGCCGGCGCCGATGCCGCAATAACATTCGATGCGACGAAGCCGGACGGCACGCCGCGCAAGCTGATGGACGTGTCGCGTCTGTTCGCCACCGGCTGGCGCCCGCGTTACTCGCTGCGCAGCGGGTTGGAACAGACCTATGCCTGGTTTCTGGAGCACGTCGAGACCGGCGATCTGCGCCTCGGTGCGGCCTGAGGCCGGTATTGGCCGGGAACATCAGTCGACGAAAAATACCGACGGCCAATTGAGGGATTATTTGGATGGTGGGCGTGACAGGGATTGAACCTGTGACCCCTGCAATGTCAATGCAGTGCTCTCCCGCTGAGCTACACGCCCATCCGAAGCCGCGCATACACCATTTTTGGTTCGGCACGTCAATAGCGGGAAAAGGGAAAGAACGCCTGGCTTGCGGCGTCGGTCAAGACGCGACAAAAAGCGCGTCAGGCGGCCTGCAGCATCTTTTCGACCTCGTTGACGAGGTCGCGCAGGTGGAACGGCTTCGATAGCACCTTGGCGTCTTTCGGCGCCTTGGAATCAGGGTTCAGCGCGACGGCGGCGAAGCCGGTGATGAACATCACCTTGAGGTCGGGATCGATCTCCGTGGCGCGTCGGGCGAGCTCGATGCCATCCATCTCGGGCATGACGATGTCGGTCAAAAGCAGCGAAAAAGGTTCCTCGCGCAGCCGCTCATAGGCGCTGGCGCCATTGTCGAAATCGCTGACCTGATAACCGGCGCGCTCCAGCGCCTTGACGAGGAACCGGCGCATGTCGTCGTCGTCTTCCGCCAGCAGAATGCGTGCCATGTTGTCCCGTCCGAATCACCCAACCGACAATGCCGTGCGGCAAGCCCGTTAACCATGCTGTATATGAGGAGGTGACGGTAAACATCAAGTGAACGTTGGCCGCACAATCCTGATTTGGCTGGCGCTTCGGCGGCTGGACATGCGGGCGGCGAGGTGGCACTTTCCCATCATGATGCATTGGTATTCCCGGGTTCGTCCAAATTGAAAACGGCAGCCGAGGATTTTTCGGTCGTTCCACCCTTCGAAATCCGATCGGGCGCCGAACAGCGCGTTCCCTTCCTCTTCAACTCGCCGCATAGCGGCCGCTACTATCCGGACCGGTTCATGGCTATGGCCAAGCTGGACCGCAACGCCATCCGCCGCTCCGAGGACTGCTATGTCGAGGAATTGTTCGGCGGCGCCGTCGCGCTCGGAGCGCCGATGCTGGCGGCAAACTTCCCGCGCGCCTATCTCGACGTCAATCGGGAGCCGTGGGAACTCGACCCGCGCATGTTCGCCGAACCGGTGCCGTCATTCTGCAACATCCGCTCGGCGCGGGTGGCCGGCGGGCTCGGCACCGTGCCCAAGCTGGTCGGCGAGGGGCTCGACATCTATTCCGGCCGCTTGCCGCTGGCGGAAGCCGTGGCGCGCATCGAAGCGGTCTACAAGCCCTATCACGAGACGCTGAAACGGCTTTTGACCAGAACCCATGCGCGCTTCGGCTACGCCGTGCTGATTGACTGCCACTCGATGCCGGCAAGCATAAGGGTCGGCGACAGCGGATTGCGGCCGGATTTCATCGTCGGCGACCGTTTCGGCATCTCGGCCGCGGCGGCGTTGACCGAGACGGCGATCGGCCTGCTCACCGGCATGGGCTACAGCGTCGCCCACAACAAGCCCTATGCCGGAGGCTTCATTACCGAGCACTATGGCCGCCCCGTGCGCCATCTGCATGCGCTGCAGATCGAGGTCAATCGCGGGCTCTACATGAATGAGCGGACGTTCCAGAGATCGGCTGGTTTCGACGCACTGGCCGACGATCTGGCGCGGTTTTCGGCCGAACTGATGGCGATGCCCGATCACAATTTCATGGATCTGCCGCTGGCCGCCGAATAGCCGCGGAATCGCGGTACCGCCGCTCATGCGGCAGCGTAAAAAAAGACCGCATCGTTTGCACGACACGGTCGAAGTCTAGGGAGGAAACGCCCAAGGAGGGCATGGACAGGAACCCCTGTCCGAGAACAAACGTATTGTGCGCTGCACAAATGTCAAGGCGCGTTCCGGCTTTTTTAATTCACTGTGAAGTGGAAACTGCATTTCCATGACGGCGGCGTTGCATTCGAGCAACAGTTGGCACCATGCGAAAGGCTCCGAACGCCCTTGTTTCGGCATAAATCCGTAGGCAAACGGGTATCTCCAAACATGCTGGAGCGGGAGAATCAGTTGGACATCAACATCGAGTTCATGCGGCGCATTGCGCGTGCCGCCGCAGCCGAGACCTTGCCGCGCTTCCGCAACCAGGGCGCGGTCACCAACAAGGAGCGCGGCAGCTTCGACCCGGTCACCGAGGCCGACCGCGAGGCCGAGCGCGCCATCCGGGCGCTGATATCAGCGCAATACCCCGATCACGGCATTCTCGGCGAGGAACATGGCAGCGAAAACATCTCCAGCCGGCATGTCTGGGTGATCGATCCGATCGATGGAACGCGCGCCTTCATTTCCGGCCTGCCGGTATGGGGCACGCTGGTCGGGCTGACGGTCGACGGCGATGCCGTCGCCGGCATGATGTCGCAGCCCTTCACCGGCGAGTTGTTCTACGCCAATGCCTCCGGCTCGCATTATGAAGGTCCCGGTGGCTCCCGAAAACTCGCTACGCGCAAGACGACGAATCTCGCCGAGGCGACGCTGTTCACCACCACGCCGGCGCTGTTCAAGGGAGACGCGCGCCTGCGCTACGACCTGTTCGAGCAACAGGTCCAGCTCGCCCGTTACGGCACCGACTGCTATGCCTTCGCGATGGTGGCGGCGGGCAGCGTCGATATCGTTGCCGATCCCGGATTGAAACCGTACGACATCGTCGCGCTGATCCCGATCATCGAGAAGGCAGGCGGCGTTGTCACCACCTTCGAAGGCGGGCCGGCGGAAAACGGCGGCGACATCCTGGCGGCGGCGACACCGGAGCTGCACGCAGCCGCGATGGCGGCGCTGCGCGGCTGAGCATCCGGTGCACCCACGCGTCTGTTTTGCGCAAATCCGACGGAAACCGCGGTACGGTCCTAAAGCAAAGCGCGTCGCGTTTGAGTGAACTCATGTGACGCGCTTGTTTTATGCATGTTATCGCAAAACCGCTGCGCGACATGCATTAGCTGTCGGCAGGCCAAGCGTCCGAGAGACGCAGGCCCCACAAAATGAGCACGAAAGAGATGAGGCCGGTCGGCGCGGACGAATACGCCACACCTTTGATCACAGCTTCCTGAAAGGCACTTCCGTGGAAGGCTCCGGCCGCCAACGGCATAGTCTCGTTGCCGGCCGCCCAGGCGCTGGCGATCACGTAGGCGGCCAGGATCGCCAAAGCCGAATAGATCAGCAGCCAGAAAGCAATCCGCGACGTCGCCGCGCCGAGATTGAGCCTAGACCATGTGAGGCCTAGAGCCAGCAAGAGAACGCCCTCCAGGGCGCTGAGCGTGTGCGCGGACAGTCCGAGCCGCGGTGCGGCGAGATACGGTATTGCAAACCCTTCGAATGACGAAAACAGCAGCAGCGCGACGCCAATCTGCAGTAGCCGATGCCCCTGACGTGACAGCGTATTCGATGCGTTCATGGTCGTTTTTCTCCCGGCGAATGGCCTCCATTCTCTTTGGCAGCAACCTAGCGCTCGATGCCTTAACGGGAATAAGGGGCTGCGCCGGACAAGCGACCCGTGCGGGCTTTGTTGGCGGGCGCCGGCGAAGCGGTCAAACAGCGTCGCCGGTTCCGGGGATGAAGGCATCGAATGCCGCAAACAACTGCTCGCGATAGAGGTCGGCTTCCTGGAGGATCTCATGGCGGGCGCCGTCGATCATCACTAGCGAGCCGACGCGCAGACGTCTCGCATAGGCTTCGACTGCCCTGGTCGAGACGACCTGGTCGGCGCCGGCGGCGATCATCAGCAAGGGCACCTGGATCTTGGCCATGAAATCCGGGTCGCTGACGATCAAGGATGCCTCGGTGGCCGCCTTCAGCCAGCGGATCGTCGGTCCGCCGAGCGCCAGCTGCGGATAGGTTTCGTAGATCAGCGTGTTGCGCCGATAGCGTTCCGGGTCGCTGGTCAGCTTGTTTATGGCGAAGGGCACCGATTCCTTGGGCCGCGGCCCCCATGCGGCATAGAGCCGGCCAAGGCCGAGAAGGCAGAACAGCGAACAGAGGCGGCGGACGGTTTTTACCGAAACCGGCAGGTCCGGCACGGTGAAGAACGGTGCGATCAGCACCATGCGGCGCACGCGGTTCGCCATCGAGGGCGCGGCGAGCAGCGCAATCACCGCGCCGGCCGAGTGGGCCAGTATGTAGTAGGGTCCTCGGCAATCGGGCAGCACGATCTCCTCGAAGAACTGCTCCAGATCGCCGGTGTAGTCGAAGAAGCTCCGGACGAAGCCGCGCTGTCGGTCGCCGATCAGCCGGTCGGAAGCGCCCTGTCCGCGCCAGTCGAGGGTTGCCACGCCAAAGCCCCGGTCGGCAAGGTTGCGAATGGTCTCGAAATACTTCTCGATGCACTCGTTGCGGCCGGTCAGGACGACGACGGTGCCCTTCATTGGGCGGGCAACCGCGGCAAACAGCCCATAGCGGATCTTCTTGCCGTCGCGCGTGGTGAAGAAGCCGCCGGCCGCGTTTTCCGGCAGCGGATTGCCCGGACTTTCCTGGAAGAGAGGGGGCTGGTGGAGAAGATCGGTCATGCGGTTTTTGGTTGGTGTCGGTGCCGGCGTGGGCGCAAGTCAGGCATAAACGCCCATGCGCCAAAAGCAAAGGAATTTGGGACGCCGGGGAGCTCGACCGCCAGGCAGCGAACAAAGTAAGGCCGGAAGCAGCCTTGGCGTGCTTCCGGCCTCTGTCGACCGGGAGGAAGGGACGTTACACCCGGTTCGGCCTCGTCGTGTCGCCTTTTTCGCGACCTGTTCGTTATCTCGAGAACAGTTTTAATGCCGCCTGGCTGAACGCTCGCCGAAGCCACGGTTCATCTGCCGTTCATCGGCATCGGGACGTGGGCCGGGACCGGTCCCGTTCGGACGCGGGAAAATCTTGAAATGCCGTCGCCGGCTTCCCAAATTTGTCATGCGGTCGCCAATGTCGGGGCCGCTGGCCCATCCGGAACGCCGTCACGGGTTTCGCACCGGCCATACGCAACCTTGTTGCTCAACAGGAGAACACACCATGCGTCACGTTGATTTTTCCCCGCTCTACCGTTCGACCGTCGGTTTTGACCGGTTGTTCACCATGCTCGATTCGCTTGCGCAGCCGGAAGGGCAGACGTATCCGCCTTACAACATCGAGCGCACGGGCGAGGATGCCTATCGCATCTCGATGGCTGTGGCCGGCTTCTCGGAAGATGAGATTTCGATCGAAGCTCACCGCAATGTGCTGACCGTCAAGGGTGAGCGCAAGGAGGAAGGCAATGGCGAAGGCTCCGAACTGCTCTATCGCGGTATCGCCAGCCGAGCCTTCGAGCGCCGCTTCCAGCTTGCCGATCACGTCGAGGTTGTCGGCGCCGCGCTGAAGAACGGCCTGCTCTTCGTCGACCTCAAGCGCAACATCCCCGAAGAGCTGAAGCCGCGCAAGATCGCGATCACCTCGGCTCCGGCCAAGGCCAAGCAGATCGAGGCCAAGACTGCGGCCTAAGCCAGGCAGCTAAACTCCGGGACGCCAACTCCCCGGGAAGAAAGGGCGGTGCAGCAATGCGCCGCTCTTTTTGCTGGTGGGCAAGGCTTGCTATCCGGCGAGCAGGTAGCCGAAACGGTCGACCTCGTCGGGCGTGGTCGCGAAGCTGGTGACAAAGCGATAGAGCGCTTCGTCTTCGCCGATGTAGCCGTCGTAGCCGAGCGGCCTGTGCCAGTCGTGGAAGGCCGCCCCTGCCGCTTGCATTCTTTCGGCCTCGGCCTTTTTCATGACCGCGAAGACCTCGTTCGCCTGCGGCAGCCAGGCCAGCCGGGCGGAAGGGGAATCTTCTATCGCCGCGGCAAGCCGTGCCGCCATCGCATTGGCGTGCCGTGCTGTGTCGAGCCACAGCCCACCCCTGAAATAAGCATCGAATTGCGCGGCGATGAAGCGCGATTTCGAGAACAGCTGGGCCGCGCGCTTACGCAAAAAGGCCAATTCCTTGGCTCGCTCGAGGTCGAACAGCACGATCGCCTCGGCGCACCAACAGCCATTCTTGGTGCCGCCGAAGGAGAGGATGTCAACGCCATGCTTCCAGGTCATTTCGGCCGGCGTCGTTTCCAGCGCGACGAGCGCATTGGCAAAGCGGGCCCCATCCATGTGCAGCGGCAGTCCATGCTGCTTTGCGATCGCCGAAATCCTGGCGATTTCGTTCAGCGTGTAGACGGTGCCGACTTCGGTCGACTGGGTGATCGAAACGGCAACCGGCCGCCCGGAATGGACGTTTTCGGGTGCGAAACGGTCCACCGCCCGTTCCAGATTGCCGGCATCGATCCTGCCGAGTGCGCCTTCGACTGTACAAAGCCGCGAACCGCCGGTGAAATATTCCGGTGCACCGCATTCGTCCTCGATGATGTGCGATTCGCGATGGCAGAAGGAAATGCCGCCTGGCTTGTTATAGGTAGTCAGCGACAGCGAATTGGCAGCGGTGCCGGTGGCGACGAAAAACACCGCGACCTCGCATTCGAAGATCTCATTGAAGCGCTGGTAAACGGTCTTGTCGAGGGCACCGTCGCCATAGGCGGTGGAGAAGCCGTCGGCATGGGCCGACAGGCCGGCAGCGATACGGGGATGGGCGCCTGCCCAATTGTCGGAAGCGAAAATCATGCGTCTGCCTATGCTGGGGAAATCGGTGCGAGCTTGGCCGCTTTCGCATGCCGGTCGCAAGGGGCAGATACCGAAAATCCGCTAAAGCCAGTGAAACGCATGAGCGTAGATGCAGCGACGGAAGGTTACGCTGACACGGCGTTCCGCGCAATTTTCTGTCGCGAAAGCTTCAAGAAATTTGTGAATCGGTCTTGTGTGCATCCAAAATTTCTGTCATAAAAATTTAGGACAGTAGTGCTGTCTTATTTTGTCGCACAAAACTGGCCGCATTGGCATATGATTGCGCCTCTGCGGCCATTGCCGCGAGCGACAGCTAGACAGTCTGGCTCCGGCCTGTACGAATACCATATGCGAACCATGCGGAAAGCCGCACGGTCGGCAAGAATTTCGCAAGACGTGCCGCAGATTGAAAGGGGAGCCACGCGCTTCCCGACGGAAACCAGCGCCCGAAGGGGACGGAACGGAGGACAGGACGATGACGGACATGACGCCATCTGCGACGAAGGCCGCGCAGACGACAGCGGCAGCCGTCAAAAATCCGTCCCTGACCAATATTCGGCGAACCAGCACCGGCTATGCTGCGCACGGCCTCTATGATCCGCGCAACGAGCATGATGCCTGCGGCGTCGGCTTCATCGTCAACATGAAGGGCGTGAAGTCGCACCAGATCGTCGAGGACGGCCTTGCCGTGCTCGAAAACCTGACGCATCGCGGCGCGGTCGGCGCCGATCCGCTGATGGGTGACGGCGCCGGCGTGCTGGTGCAGCTGCCGGACCGCTTCTTCCGCGAGGAGATGGCCAAGCAAGGGGTCGAACTGCCGAAGCCCGGCCACTACGCCGTCGGCCACGTGTTCATGCCGCGCGACCCGGAGCTGCAGGCGCATATCGAAGGCATCATCGCCGAGGTGGCGCAGCTCGAGGGCCAGCCGCTGCTCGGCTTTCGCGACGTGCCGGTCGACAATTCGTCGCTGTCGAAGGCGCCCGACATAGCCGCTTCCGAGCCGGTGCACCGGCAGGTGTTCCTGGGCCGCGGCGCCGAGATCGAGAACGACGACGATTACGAGCGGCGGCTCTACATCCTGCGCAAGGTCATTTCCGGCCGTATCCACGAAGAGACCAAAGGCGTCGACAACGGCTTCTATGTCGTCTCGATGTCGTCGCGGACCATCGTCTACAAGGGCATGTTCCTGGCCTATCAGGTCGGCGCCTACTACAAGGATCTCACCGACCCGCGTTTCGAGACGGCGCTGATCCTGGTTCACCAGCGCTTCTCGACCAACACGTTCCCGTCGTGGAAGCTGGCGCATCCCTACCGCATGGTCGCCCACAATGGCGAGATCAACACCCTGCGCGGCAACGTCAACTGGATGGCGGCGCGGCAGGCTTCGGTCGATTCCGAACTGTTCGGCAACGACATCTCGAAGCTGTGGCCGATCTCCTATGAAGGGCAGTCCGACACCGCCTGCTTCGACAATGCGCTCGAATTCCTGACGCAGGGCGGCTATTCGCTCGCCCACGCCATGATGATGCTGATCCCGGAAGCCTGGGCCGGCAACAAGCTGATGGGTCAGGACCGCAAGGCCTTCTACGAGTATCACGCAGCGCTGATGGAGCCGTGGGACGGGCCAGCGGCGGTTGCCTTCACCGACGGCCGCCAGATCGGTGCCACGCTCGACCGCAACGGGCTGCGGCCGGCGCGCTACATCGTCACCGATGACGACCGCGTCATCATGGCTTCGGAAGCCGGCGTGCTGCCAGTGCCGGAGGAAAGGATCGTCAAGAAGTGGCGGCTGCAGCCCGGCCGCATGCTGCTGATCGACCTGGACAAGGGCCGCATCGTTTCCGACGAGGAAATCAAGTCGGAGATCGCGACCAGGCATCCCTACAAGAGCTGGCTCGCCAACACACAGCTCATCCTCGAGGATCTGAACCCGGTCGAGCCGCGCGCCCTGCGCAGGGATGTCTCACTGCTCGACCGCCAGCAGGCGTTTGGCTACACCCAGGAGGACACCAAGCTGTTGATGTCGCCGATGGCGACCACCGGCCAGGAAGCCGTCGGGTCGATGGGTACCGACACGCCGATTTCGGCAATGTCGGACAGATCGAAGCTGCTCTACACCTATTTCAAGCAGAATTTCGCACAGGTCACCAATCCGCCGATCGACCCGATCCGCGAGGAGCTGGTGATGAGCCTGGTGTCCTTCATCGGGCCGCGGCCCAACATCTTCGATCTTGTCGGCAATTCGCGCCGCAAGCGGCTCGAAGTGCGCCAACCGATCCTGACGAACGGCGATCTGGAGAAGCTGCGCTCCGTCGGCCACACCGAAGACCGTTTCGACACCAAGACGATCGACATCACTTACGGTTCGAATGAAGGCGCGGCCGGCATGCAGGGCGCCATCGACCGGCTGTGCGAGCGCGCCGAGGCGGCGGTCGCAGGCGGCTACAACATCATCATCCTTTCGGACCGTCAGCTCGGGCCGGATCGCATTGCCATTCCGGCGCTGCTGGCAACGGCGGCCGTGCACCATCATTTGATCCGCAAGGGATTGCGCACCTCGGTTGGGCTCGTCGTGGAATCCGGCGAGCCGCGCGAGGTGCATCATTTCTGCTGTCTCGCCGGCTACGGCGCCGAGGCGATCAATCCCTATCTCGCTTTCGACACGCTGCTCGACATGCACAAGCGTGGCGAATTGCCAGCGGAGGTCGATGCCTACGAGGTCGTCTCCCGCTACATCAAGTCGATCGGCAAGGGCATCCTCAAGGTGATGTCCAAGATGGGCATCTCGACCTACCAGTCCTATTGCGGCGCGCAGATCTTCGACGCCATCGGGCTCAAGTCGGATTTCGTGCAGAAGTACTTCACCGGCACGGCGACGCTGATCGAAGGCGTCGGGCTGGACGAGATCGCCGCCGAAACGGTCAGCCGCCACACCGACGGCTTCGGCAACGACCCGGTGCTGCGCAACAGCCTCGAGGTCGGCGGCGAATACATGTTCCGCATGCGCGGCGAGGCCCATATCTGGTCGCCCGACGCAGTGGCGACCTTGCAGCACGCCGTGCGCCAAGGCTCGTGGGAGACGTTCAAGGACTATTCCGCCCAGATCGACAGCGAGACGGCGCAGGCGCAGACCATTCGCGGCCTGTTCAAGATCAAGCTTGCGCAAGAGACCGGGCGCAAGAAGGTCAAGCTCGACGAGGTGATGCCGGCGGCCGATATCGTCAAGCGCTTCTCGACCGGGGCGATGTCCTTCGGCTCGATCTCAAGGGAAGCGCACACGACGCTGGCGCGCGCCATGAACGCCATCGGCGGCAAGTCGAACACCGGCGAGGGCGGCGAAGAGGCCGATCGCTATCTGCCACTGCCGGGCGGCGGCAAGAACCCCGAACGCTCGGCGATCAAGCAGGTCGCCTCGGGACGCTTTGGCGTCACGGCGGAGTATCTTGTCAATTCCGACATGATGCAGATCAAGGTCGCGCAAGGGGCGAAGCCAGGCGAGGGCGGCCAGCTGCCGGGTCACAAGGTCGATGCGACCATAGCAAAGGTCAGGCACTCGACGCCGGGCGTCGGCCTGATCTCGCCGCCGCCGCATCACGACATCTATTCGATCGAGGATCTGGCGCAGCTCATCTACGACCTGAAGAACGTCAATCCGGCGGCCGACGTATCGGTCAAGCTGGTCTCGGAAGTCGGCGTCGGCACGGTTGCGGCCGGCGTCGCCAAGGCGCGTGCCGACCACATCACCATATCAGGCTATGACGGCGGCACCGGTGCCTCGCCGCTGACCTCGCTCAAGCATGCCGGCAGCCCGTGGGAGATGGGCCTTGCCGAGACGCACCAGACGCTGGTGCTCAACGGCCTCAGGTCGCGCGTCGCGCTGCAGGTCGATGGCGGCCTGCGCACCGGGCGTGACGTCATTATCGGCGCACTGCTCGGCGCCGACGAGTTCGGCTTTTCGACCGCGCCGTTGATCGCGGCCGGCTGCATCATGATGCGCAAGTGCCATCTCAACACCTGCCCCGTCGGCGTCGCGACACAGGACCCGGTGCTGCGCAAGCGCTTCAAGGGCACGCCCGAGCACGTCATCAACTTCTTCTTCTATGTGGCGGAAGAGGTGCGGGCGCTGCTTGCCGAGATGGGCTACACCCATCTCGACCAGATCATCGGCGACACCGACCTTCTGGAAAAGCGCGAGCTGATCCAGCACTGGAAGGCACGCGGGCTCGACTTCAGCAAGATGTTCTACAAGCCCGATGCGCCGCACGAGGCGGTGCACTGGACCGAGCGGCAGAAGCATCCGATCGACGACGTGCTCGACCGCAAGCTGATCGACCTCGCAAAGCCGGCGCTCGAAGCCAGGCAGCCGGTCAGTATCGAACTGCCGATCCGCAACGTCGACCGTTCGACCGGCGCCATGCTGTCGGGCGAGGTGGCAAAGCGCTTCAAGCACAAGGGCCTGCGCGAGGACACGATCTCGGTCAAGCTCACCGGCACGGCCGGCCAGTCCTTTGGCGCCTTCCTGGCGCGCGGTGTCTCGTTCGAACTGGTGGGCGCCGCCAACGACTATGTCGGCAAGGGCCTGTCGGGTGGCCGCATCGTCATCCGCCCGCCGGAGAACACGAAAATCGTTGCTGCCGAGTCCATTATTGTCGGCAATACCGTGCTCTACGGCGCAACCGAGGGCGAGGCCTATTTCTGCGGCGTTGCCGGCGAGCGTTTTGCCGTGCGCAATTCGGGTGTCGCCGCCGTCGTTGAAGGCGTCGGCGACCATGGTTGCGAATACATGACTGGCGGTATCGTCGTCGTCATCGGCCAGACCGGCCGCAACTTCGCCGCCGGCATGTCGGGCGGCGTCGCCTATGTGCTCGACGAGGCGGGTGATTTCGCCGAACGCTGCAACATGGCGATGGTCGAGCTGGAGCCGGTTCCGGAAGAGGACGACCTGATGGAAAAGCTGCTCCACCATGGCGGCGATCTCGACCATAAGGGCCGTGTCGACGTATCCGGCGATATGACCAGCCATGACGAGGAGCGGCTCTACCAGCTGATCTCCAACCACGTCCACTACACCGGCTCGGTACGAGGTCGCGAAATCCTCGACGACTGGGCGACTTTCCGGCCGAAATTCCGGAAGATCATGCCGGTCGAATACCGCCGCGCGCTGATCGAGATGGAGCGGATGCGCATGAACGTGGCGGCGGAATAGATTTGGAAATTGCCGGGAGGCCATGCGTCCCGGCAACCATCTTCATCAACAATCCTGACCTCGGACTGAAGGTTGCCACAGCTGCCTTATGAGGTTAACGGGTGCGTCGCCAGGCGTGCCTTCCGGACAGCAGGGACTGGACTATGGGCAAGGTAACAGGGTTTCTCGAGATCGACCGGCAGGTGCACAAGTACCAGCCGGCTTCCGACCGCATCCGGCATTTCCGCGAGTTCACGCTGCCGATGTCGGACAAGGAGGTCGAGAAACAGGCCGCGCGGTGCATGGATTGCGGCATTCCTTATTGCCATGGACCGACCGGCTGCCCGATCCACAACCAGATCCCGGACTGGAACGACCTCGTCTACAATGGCGACTGGGAAAACGCGATCCGCAACCTGCATTCGACCAACAATTTTCCGGAATTTACCGGCCGCATCTGCCCCGCACCTTGCGAGGAAGCCTGCACGCTGAACCTCGAGGATATTCCGGTCGCCATCAAGACCATCGAGCAGGCCATTGCCGACAAAGCCTATGAAACCGGCCATATCCGGCCCTATCCGCCGGAACGGAAGACCGGCAAGCGCGTCGCGATCATCGGCTCGGGGCCGGCAGGCATGGCGGCTGCCCAGCAACTCGGCCGCGCAGGCCATGACGTTCACGTCTATGAGCGCGAGAGCCGGCCGGGCGGGCTGATGCGCTACGGCATCCCCGATTTCAAGATCGAGAAGCATTATATCGACCGGCGCATCGAGCAGATGCAGGGCGAAGGTGTCAGCTTCCATTGTGGCGTCAATGTGGGCGTCGACAAGCCGGTCGCCGAACTGCTCGCCGAATATGACGCCGTGCTCTATTGCGGCGGCTCCGAAACGCCGCGTCCGGCCAACATCCCGGGCGACGATCTCGACGGCGTGCACGACGCCATGCCGTATCTGGTGCAGCAGAACAAGCGTATCGGCGGCGAGCCGATCCAGTCGGTGGCATGGCCGTCGCGCCCGATCGTCGCCGGCGGCCAGCACGTCGTCGTCGTCGGCGGCGGCGACACTGCCTCAGACTGCGTCGGCACCGCCTTCCGCCAGGGCGCGGTGCGCGTCACCCAGCTCGACATCCGGCCGCAGCCGCCGGAAAAGGAGGACAAGCTGTCGGTCTGGCCCTACTGGGCGACCAAGATGCGCACGTCGTCGTCGCAGGCCGAAGGCGCCGAGCGCGAATTCCAGGTGGCGACGCTTGAATTCATCGGCGAAGACGGCCAGCTGACCGGGGTCAAATGCTGCGAGGTCGACGAAAAGCGCAAGCCGATCGCGGGCACGGAATTCGTCATCCGCGCCGATCTCGCGTTCATCGCCATCGGCTTTGCCGGGCCAGCCGCTCGCGGGCCGATCTCGGAACTCGACGGGCAGATGAAGATCGTCATCGACAGCCGCCGTTCGAAGAATGTCGAGGCCAATGACCGGGACTACAGGACCAGCGTCGAAAGGCTCTATGCGGCGGGCGACGTGCGGCGCGGCCAGTCGCTGGTCGTCTGGGCGATCCGCGAGGGTCGCCAGGCGGCGCGCGCCATCGACGAGGCGCTGATGGGATCGAGCGTGCTGCCGCGCTGAGCCCGTTCCGAAGAGGTTCTGTTTACTGGCGGATCGCCGTCGTCGTATCGGATGCGGCCGCCGTCGCAGGCTGTGTCTTGGGCGGCCAGGAGAAATCGTCGGCGCGGCCCGGTGAGGCGTCGGGCGCCTTGCCCTCGACGATCAGCCTTTCGCCCGGCAAATTCTTGTCAGCTTTTGCCGGCGGGGCGGCGCCGAGAAGTTCCGAGCCGCCGTCCAGCGCCGGATCGCTGAGCAGCATCGGCACGGTGCGATCGACAGCTATCGGTGCCGCGGCAGGTGCCGGCGCCTCGACGGGAGCGCCGGCCGGGGCAGAAGCCGTCACCACGCTTCCTGGCGCGGCCAGCCCCAGGATCTTCATCAGCGGCTTTTCGGTATAGAAGGCGAGCTTGCGCTTGCCGGCCTTCGACATGTTGATGCCGTCGTCGGAGCGCAGGCGCACCGATTGGCCGTTGATGTCCGGTCCGCTGGTGATGAAGGCGCCGTTCTCGTCGACGAACCCGTCCCAGACGTCGACGAATTCGCCGCCGTGGCTTTCGGCGGACGAGCGGAAGATGTCGTTGAAGGCCAGCATGTCGGAGGTCATTTTCGAGACCCGGAAGGCCGGCATGCCGACCCACAGATACGGCACCTTGGTTGCGGCGATGGCCTTGCCGAACGCATCGGTCCGGCGCTCGTATTCCTTGGTCCAGTTTTCGGATCGCGGCTGCTCGCGTACATCGCCGACGCGCATCTGCTGCCGGTCGTTGGATCCGAGCATGACGACGACGGCTGCCGGTTTTTCGGCAGCGATCAGCGACTTGACCTGTTCTGGCCAGTTGTAGACATCGTCACGCACGAAGCCCGACGATCCGTTGGCACGGACGACGATCCTGACGCCGGTGTTTTCAGCAAACGCGGCGTCGAGCCCCTCAGCCAGCCCAGACGCCATGAAATCGCCGACCACCAGAACGACGCGTGCACCCGGCGCCTTCTCGGCCACTGGGGTTGTCGGCTCGGCCGGCGGCGGCCGGCTAACTGACCGGGGCTTTCTCAGCTTGGGCCTGGGCTTTGTTCTCTGGAATTCTCGCTGGTATTCGGGCGGCGGCTGCTCAAACCGCTCGCTTCTGCGCGGAAACAACAGGTCGCGCAGCGACCAGCCACGACTTTCCGGCTCCTGCGCCATGGCCGCGGTATGAAAGGCACTGGCGCCGCCGACCGCCAGAACGGCGATCGCCAGAACGAGGATCGGCACGCGACGAACGATTAACCGGATGCGCGCAGCCGAAACCAATCACCCTCTCCATCCCGCAACCGGCTCTAGTTCTGCCTGAGCCATTTCAGCACTTCCTTGCTCGGATACCCGTCCTGGGTCAAGCCAGCCTTTGCCTGGAAGGCCATGATGGCGGTTTTCGATCCGTCACCGATCTTGCCGTCGAACTTGCCGTCGTAATAGCCGTGCTCGGAAAGTCGCTTCTGAAGCTCCTGCCTTTCCTCGAAGGAGAGCTTGGTAAACGGTCGCTTCCAGTCCTGCACAAGCCCGCCATAGCCGGCAATTTCGTCGGCAAGAAGGCCCACGGCGAGCGCATATTTGTCGGCATTGTTGTAACGCTTGATGACCGAGAAATTCTTGATCATCAGGAAAGCCGGCCCGCCGCTGCCGCCGGGCAGCTTCAACGTCGCCTTGTCCGCACCGTTCTTGAACGGCTTGCCGTTGGCACGGCTGACCCCCAGCGCCTGCCATTGCGACAGCGACTTTGAGCCTCCGGGCAGCTTCTTGCCGTCCGGAAGGCTGACCTCATAACCCCAGGTCTTGCCTGCCTGCCAGCCGTTCTTCCTCAGCAAATTGGCGGCTGTCGCCAGTGCGTCGGGAATCGAATTCCAGATGTCGCGCTTGCCGTTGCCGTCCATATCGACCGCATAGGACTGGTAGCTGGTGGGGATGAACTGGGTATGGCCCATCGCGCCGGCCCATGAGCCGCTGAGATGGCTTTCGTCGATGTCGCCGGTCTGCAGGATCTTCAGCGCCGCGATCAGCTGGGTGCGGGCAAATTTCGCTCGCTTCGGATCGGCATAACCAAGCGTCGCCAGCGAGCGCACGACATTGCGCATGATATCATCGCGCTTGAGAGTTTCGCCGTAGTTCGATTCCATAGACCAGATGGCCAGCAGGATGTAGCGGTCGACGCCGTATCTTGCCTCGATCCTGTCCAGCCAAGGCTTCCATTTCCTTGCCATCTGCTGGCCGACGGCGACCGACTGGTCATGGACGCGGTTGTCGAAATAATCCCAGGCGGGTGCGGTGAATTCGGGTTGAGTACGGGCCTTTTCCAGTACCACCGGGTCAGCATCGTTGATGCCCTTGAATGCCTGGTCGTAGACGGAGCCGGAAACGCCGCTCGCCACGGCGGTAGCACGGAAGCTGGCGACCCATTGGCGGAAGCCGGCATCGGCAAAAGCCGGCCCGCTGGGCATGAGCAAAGCAAGCGAGAGGCTGGCGGCCGTCAGGACGCTGGTGAAGCGCCTTGCGGCGTTGCGAACGGACATCTTTTCCTCCTTCTTCATCTCAGGAAGACTATTCATCGCCGAACCCGGTTAGCATTTGGTTTACCATAGGTGCCGTGCGGGGTGAAAAGATGCGTCAATGCTTTACCAGCTGAGATTTATGACCCGCCGTTCAGTAATCCTCGATTTCGGCATGAAAATGTCTCGAATCGGGATTGCCGAACAGGCATGCAAATGGATAATTGGCACATGAAGAGAGTTCGCAAGGCAGTGTTCCCGGTTGCCGGTCTCGGCACGCGCTTTCTCCCTGCTACCAAGGCCATTCCCAAGGAAATGCTGACGGTCGTCGACAGGCCGGTCATCCAGTATGTGGTCGATGAGGCGCGCGATGCCGGGATCGAGCATTTCATCTTCGTGACCGGCCGCAACAAGGCGGTCATCGAGGATCACTTCGATGTCCAGTTCGAGCTCTACGACACGCTTGCGCAGCGCGGCAAGGACGACCAGCTCGCCCGCCTGCAGCGGCTGCAACCGGCGCCGGGGCAGACCAGCTTCACCCGCCAGCAGGTACCGCTCGGCCTTGGCCACGCCGTCTGGTGCGCGCGCGAGCTCGTCGGCGACGAGCCCTTTGCGCTGCTATTGCCCGACATGATCATGCAGTCGGAAAAAAGCTGCATGAAGGACATGGTCGAGCTTTACGCCGAGACCGGCAACAACATCGTCGCCGTGCAGGAATGCGATCCGGCCGAGGCGCACAAATACGGCATTGTCGGCCGCGGCGAGGACGCGCATCACGGTTTCCGCATCACCGGCATGGTGGAAAAGCCGAAGACCGGCACGGAGCCGTCGAACCTCTACATCAACGGGCGCTATATCCTGCAGCCGGAGATATTCAAGATACTCGAAGGTCAGGAAAAAGGCGCCGGCAACGAGATCCAGCTCACCGATGCAATGCTGAAGCTGCAGAAGCAACAGCCCTTCTACGGCTACCACTACCGCGGGCGGACGTTCGACTGCGGCTCGCCCGAAGGCTTCGTCGAGGCCAACGTTGCCTTCGCACTGTGGCGCAGAGACATGAATGCGAGCATGGCCGGTGTCATTCGCACGCTTCTCGACGAACTCGCGCCGTCAGAACGCCGCGGCATAGCCTTGTAGTTTCAACACCGGTTGCCGCGCTGATCGGCCAAAGCGCGCCGCGTTCGACCGGCCTCATGCGACGCGCTTTAGGTTCTTGTTTTAGGCAAGTCGTTATCGCAAAACCGCTGCACACTTTTGCGCGACATGCATTTAGCGCTGCAACTTCAAGCCGACGAAGATACTGTTGGCCGTGTAGTCGCGCCCAATCAGGTTGCTGGTCAGTTTTTCAGTCCTGGCGCGGGTGGTGAGCCCGGTGTAGCGGTTCAGCCACCACGTCAGCCCAGCCTCGGCGCTCAGCGTCAAATCATGATCGTCGGAGCCGGTATAGTCGCGCCATTCGAGGCCGAGAGCGGCATTTCCGGTCAGGTTGGCGCGGATCTGCCGCTCGCCGGTGAGGCTGCCGGAATAGAGCATGTCGCCGCTTTCGCCCGCATTCGTCGTGTTCTCGGCGGTCGTCTGTGCGGTGAGCCCGATCGTGGTGCCGCGTTCCGGCGACCATTTGAGATCGGCATTGACCGTCGCGCCCGAAATAGCCGGCAGGGCATCGTCGTCGATAGCTTCGCGCAGCCAGCCGACCGAGAACTCGCCGGTAAGCTTCTCGCGGAGATCGAGCTCGACGCCGGCCCGTGCGCCAAGCCTGGTCGAGGAGCGCTGGAAGCCGTTTGGATCGACGCGCAAATCATAAGCGCGCCGGCCGATCTCGATTTCGGTGAACGGGGTGATGGCAGGCGAGATCTCGTAACCGGTACGCAAAATGGCCGTGTAGAGCGTCGAGTCGCGGCCCTTCTGCGACAGCGATCCGCCCGACGAAAGCTTGGCGTCGCCAAAGATGTCGTGCTCGATCGCGCCGGTCAGCGCGAAGCGCATCTTGCCGGCATCCTTCTCGACGGCGAGACTGCCGTTCACGGTCTGGCGCACCGGCTGGCCAACGGCGCCGACGACCGCGTCCGGCGCCGAGGCCGATTCGGGCACGGCCTCATAGCCCAGCTTGGCGATGGCGCGCAGATCATTGTCGAGATCGATGTTGAGTGTGCCGTCGACGCGGCCTTGCGCCTCGTGAATGTCATAGCCGGACAAGGTTTCGCGGAAGATGCCATAGCCCTCAACCGTCGCCGAATTCTCCCTCCAGTCGGAGACGGCGTTGAAGCGCAGTGTCGTTTCCGACAGCAAGGCCGGCTTGCCGAGGCTGCTCGAATCGGCGTTTGTCGAAGACGTCAGGCCTTGCTCGAGCGTCGGCCGGATTACGAAAGAGCCGAGCTTGATGCCGGTGGCGGCGAACGGGTCGTCCTCGTTCTTTTTGTTCTGGCCTTCGATGGCTTCGGTGCGCTCGGCACCGGGGTCGAGCCTGAGCCTCTCGGCGGAATCGATGGTGACGGCACGGCGGTTGACCGTATCCTGCTCGTCTATAGCGGCGGTATCGGTGTCATCGGTCGCCGCCGCGGCTGCAGTCGCGGCTCTCTTGCGCTTCTGGCTGTCAGCGGTCTCGTCTTCGGCGTTGGCCGCATTGGCGGCGCGTGGCGTCGCGCTTGGCCGCCGTCGGGGTGGCGGAGCAGGGTTGTCGGGAAATGGGTCGCCGCTGGCCGCTGGTTGATCGAAAGTGCCGCCGGTTGTGGCCGCCTCGCCCGTGCCGTCGTCAGGCAACGCCCCTTGGCTGGCCGGGCGATAGGTAGGCAGCGGCGTATTGTCGTTGGCGGTTGCAGCAGCCTGCGCGGCTTGGGTTCCGGCTATGCTCGATTGCCTGATCTTGTACTGCTGTTCGTCCAGGATTGTCGATTCCGAAACCTCGCCGCGCAGCTCGGTTTCCTGGGCGCAAAGCAGTGCCGGCCGCGACAACGCAAAGACACTGGTTGCCAGCAGCAAAGCGCAGACCGCCTTGCCCTTTCGTCCCATTTTGTTTTGAGGCTGAAACCCGGACATCGGCACCACTGCTTGCGCGGCGCACGCGCGCCATACTTACGAAACCGTAAATGGGGATGGTTAACGGAGCGTTGAGGCATGGCCCATCAGGAGGTTCGGCACGGCAATTCCGTTGGACAGGCGCGCGCCGAAGCGCTAATCGCATCGTCCATGAACGTGAAATCCCCAGACAGGAAGCGGCATGACGGGCAGGCCGCGATTGCCTCGGCGCTGAGAACCGTGGCGACGGAGCAGGCCGGCGTCGCGGCACTGGCAGACGCTCTCGAAAACGGGCTGGCCGAGCCGTTCGCACGAGCCGTCGGCATGGTGTCGCAGATCGATGGCCGCGTCATCGTCACCGGGGTTGGCAAAAGCGGCCATATCGGCTCGAAGATCGCCGCAACGCTCGCCTCGACCGGCACGCCGGCCTTTTTCGTCCACCCTGCCGAAGCCAATCACGGCGACCTTGGCATGATCGCCAGAAACGACGCCATAATCGCGCTTTCGTGGTCGGGCGAAAGCCTTGAGCTCAAGGGCATCATCGCCTATTCGAGGCGCTTCTCGATCCCGCTGGTCGCGGTCACCGCGGGTGAAAAATCGGCTCTGGCGCGCGCGGCCGACGTTGTGCTTCTGCTGCCGCGAGCACCGGAAGCCTGCCCGCACGGGCTTGCGCCGACGACCTCGACACTATTGCAAATGGTGATGGGCGATGCGCTGGCCATCGCGCTGCTCGAGGCACGCGGCTTCACCCCGGACCATTTCCGCACGTTCCATCCCGGCGGCCAGCTCGGAGCCAACCTGACGCAGATCCGCGAGATCATGCATGTCGGCGACAGGCTGCCGCTGGTGTCGTCAGGTACCGGCATGCGCGAGGCAATCCTCGAATTGTCGCGCAAGGGGTTTGGCTGCGTGGCCGTGACTGCCGCGGACGGCAAGCTGATCGGCATCATCACCGATGGCGACATCAGGCGCCATATCGGCAGCGATCTCCTGGCAATGAGCGTCGATCAGGTGATGACCAGAGAGCCGAAAATGGCTTCGCCCGACACGCTTGTTGCGACGGCGCTGCAGACAATCAACGACTCGGCTATCACCAGCCTGATGGTGGTCGAAGGCAGGCAGCCGATCGGGCTCGTCCATCTGCACGACCTGCTGCGCATCGGTGCTGCCTAGCGGGTTCCTAGACCGCCTCGACCGTCAGTTCCAGGTCGGTATCAGCGGCGCCCGTCACGCGCACTTGCGTGCCGGCCGGCAGGTCAGGGCCGGAGACGCGCCACAACGTGTCGCCCAGCTTTATGCGGCCGCGCCCGTCCTTGATCGGCTCGGCAAGGGTCGCCGTCCGGCCGACCATCTGTGCGCCGCGACGGTTGAGCAGGGGCTGGTCGGTTTCATCATGGCGCCCGCCCACCAGCCGCTTTCCGACATAGGCCGAGACCAGCGACAGCGCGAGGAAGGCGAGGACCTGGATCTGCCAGGTCCAGAAACCGGCATCCCAGACGAGCAGTGAGACGACGCCGATCAACAGCGCGGCAATGCCGATCCACAGCATGAAAATGCCCGGCGCGATGACCTCCATTACCAGCAGGACGAAGCCGAGGACCATCCAGCTCCACGGGCCGAGTTCAGAAACAATGCGGCCGAGCATGGCTGTGGCCTCAGGTTTCGCTCGGACGAACGACCGGCGGGCGGGCGGCCTGTCGTGCGGCACCGGCGGTGCCTTCGCTTCGGAAAACTTCCTTGGCGATTTCGCCAATACCGCCGAGCGTGCCGATCAGCGATGAGGCCTCCATCGGCATCAGCACGAGCTTGCTGTTTGTCGCTGAGCCGATCCTGGTCAGCGCTTCGGTGTATTTCAGCGCGACGAAGTAGTTGAGCGCCTGCACGTCGCCTTTGGAAATCGCCTCCGACACCACCTGCGTGGCGCGTGCTTCAGCCTCGGCCGAGCGCTCGCGCGCCTCGGCATCGCGGAAGGCGGCTTCCTTGCGGCCTTCGGCCTCCAGGATCTGCGATTGCTTGAGGCCTTCGGCGGCGAGGATCTGCGCGCGCTTATTGCGCTCGGCCATCATCTGTCGGCCCATCGATTCGACGAGATTGGCCGGCGGGTTGATGTCCTTGATCTCGACACGAGTGATCTTGATGCCCCAGGGATGCGCCGCCTCGTCAACGACGCGCAGCAGGCGCTCGTTGATGGCGTCGCGGTTCGACAAAAGTTCGTCGAGGTCCATCGAGCCCATCACGGTGCGGATGTTGGTCATCGTGAGATTGAGAATCGCATTCTGCAGGCCGGAGACCTGGTAGGCGGCCTGCGCCGCGTTGAGCACCTGATAGAAGGCGATGCCATCGACTGCAACGGTGGCATTGTCGCGGGTGATGATCTCCTGCGTCGGTACGTCGAGCACCTGCTCCATCATGTTCATCTTGGCGCCGACACGGTCGACGAAAGGCACGATCAGGTTGAGGCCCGGGTTCAATGTCTTGGTGTAACGGCCAAAACGTTCGACGGTATAATTATAGCCTTGCGGAATTGTTCGGATGCCCTTGATAAGCACCAGCACGACAAGGGCGACAAGAACAAGAAGCGCGATATCAAAACCACTGAAACCCATTTGGCTCTCCCCTCAAAGGCCGGCCATGTTGGATATTCCACGCGACCGATTCCACCAAACACTTAAGTGTGTTTCAGCAATGTTACAATCAGGTGATCACGGATTGCGGGTGCATAGACGGGTGATCTGTTCAGGCCCAGCCGGACAGCTCGCGCCGCACCATCGCCTCGATCACCGCCATGCCCTCGGCACTGTCGTTGAGGCAAGGGATGTGTGCGAACTTTTCGCCGCCGGCATGATGGAAGGTCTCGGACGCTTCCCTGCCGATCTCGTCCAGCGTCTCGATGCAGTCGACGGAAAATCCTGGATTGACGATGGCGACCGATTTCACGCCTTCGCGCCCTAGTCTTTCGACCGTCTTGTCGGTGTAGGGCTGCAGCCACTCCTGCGCGCCGAAGCGCGACTGGAAGGTGGTAATCAGCTTGTTTTCATCCCAGCCGAGCTTTTCGCGCAGCAGTCGGGTCGTCTCGAGGCAATGGGCCTGGTAGGGGTCGCCCTTGTCGGAATAGGGTTTCGGAATGCCGTGATAGGAAGCAATGACAATTTCCGGTTCGAATCCGAGGCTCGCCAGATGCTTTTCGACCGAACGGGCGAGCGCCTCGATATAGGCCGGCTCGTTGTAATAGGGTGGCACGCCGCGAATGGCCGGGGCGCGGCGCATCTTCATCAGCGCGCGAAACAGCTGGTCGTTGGCAGTCGCAGTCGTCGTCGCCGAATATTGCGGATAGAGCGGGAAAGACAGGATGCGGTCGCAGCCTTGCTCGACCAGTCTCTCGGCCACGCTCTCGGTCGAAGGGTTGCCGTAGCGCATCGCCCAGTCGACGACGACATTGGGTAGCTCGCCGAGCGCGAGCCCGAGCTTCTCGGCCTGGGCGCGGGTGTAGGTTCGCAGCGGCGACTCGTTGCGCTCCCGGTTCCATATCCTGGCATAGTTGGCCCCTGATTTCTTCGGCCGGGTGGTGAGGACCACGCCGTAGAGGATCGGATACCAGATCGCCTTGTTGAGCTCGATGACGCGCGGATCGGACAGGAACTCCCGGAGGTAGCGCCACATCGGCTTGAAGCCGGTGCCGTCCGGGGTGCCGAGATTGATCAGCATGACACCGACCTTGCCGGTCCTGACCAGAGGGCGCCCTGCCGACGGCGAGGCGGCAGTCTTCTCGGCGTTGATTTCAGCAGGGTTGGCAAGCGTCATGAGGTTCTCCAACACCGCGAACCAACGGTGCCGCGGCGAAAGTAGCGATGCCGCGCCGGTTTTCAAATGCTGCGTCTGGGCGCACCTTATCCCAGAAATGCAACACCCGCCCGGTCTGCCGGGCGGGTGCATTGCGTTCCTGCGGCCGGATTACTTTGAGGCCGCCGGGATCGTCAAGGTTGCGCCGACCGGAAGGCGGCGTGGCTCGTAGGCTTTGTTGGCATCGGAGACTATTTTCCATTTGGTGCCGTCGCCATAAGCCTTCACCGCGAGATCCCAATAGGTATCGCCGGCGACGATTACATGGCTGCTTTCGGCCGGTGCCGGCTCAGCCGGAGCAGGGGTCGCCGGAGCCGGTGTGGCTGGAGCCGCAGGTGCCGCCGGCTGGGCCGGCTCGGCGGGTGCGGGTGCCGGCGCTGTTTCAGCCGGGACGGCCGGCGGCGTCTTGGAAATGTCGCCGGAGCCGGCCGGCATTTCGGGCATTGCCGGCTCAACGGGCTTTGCCGGCGCAGCTTCAGCAGGTTTTGGCAGTTCGGCAGGGTTGGCAGGTTCTGCGGCCGGGGCCACGGTCGCGGCGATCTCGGTGATGCGGCCGTCGAGCTTCGGCGTATAGGGCCGGTGCGCGCCTAGGTAGTCGGCGACGACCTGTTCCAGCCCCGGGCCGTAATCATAGGCGTTCTTGGCCTTCTCGGCGAACACCTTGTAGCCGTCGCCGCCCTGGCGGACATAGTTGTTGGTGGCGACCAGGTAATCCTTGTCCGGCTTAATCGGCGTCCAGGCGCCGCCTTCCATGACCTCGACCGATTTGACGCGTCCGTTAGGCGGCGCTGATTTGTCGAACGCATATTTCAGGCCGGCAACCTGCGGGAAGCGCCCGGCGCCGTCCTCGACCTGGCTGAGGCCGCTTTCGAGGCCGGCAACCAAATCCTTGCCGGAGATCTGGAAGGTCGCCAGCGTGTTCTGAAACGGCAGGACGGTGAGAACCTCGCCCATGGTGACGGTGCCCTGGTCGATGGAGGCGCGCAAGCCGCCGCCATTCGAGATGACGATCTCGACACCTTGGCCCTTGACCCGGTCGAGGACGGCGTCGGAGACCAGATTGCCCATCTCGCATTCGCGGGCGCGGCAGTTTTCGCGACTGCCGTCGATCGCCTTGGTGGTCTCGGCGACTTCCTTGTTCTTCAAGGCCTCGATCGGCGCGCCGAGTTCCTTGATGCGGGCAAGCACGGCGGGGTCGGGCGTGATCGATTTGTCGAGATGGATGGGATCGCCGCTTGCCTCCTTGACGACGCCGTTGTCGTCGAACACGACCTTGAACTCGCCGAGATATTTCGAATAGGACGCCGCCTGGACGACCGGCACTTTGTAACCGTCCGGATTGTCGACCATCGTCGGATATGGGCCTTCCGCCTTGGGGTCGGTGTTGGACAGCAGCGAATGGCTGTGGCCGCCGACCACCACGTCGATCCCGGGGATCTTGGCGATCACGTCGCGCTCGCGCTTGTAGCCGATATGGGTGACCGCGATGATCTTGTTGACGCCCTCTCGCTTCAGTTTCTCGACCTCAGCGGTGATCGACTTGACGTCGTCTTCGATGGCAATGTTCGGGCCAGGGGTGGCAAGCTCCGGCGTGTCGTTGGTGACCGCGCCGACGATGCCGATCTTCTGGCCGCCGACCTCGACCACGATCGACGGCTTGACGCGGTCGCCGAGCTTGGATTGCGCATTGGCCTTCACATTGGCGCCGAGCATCGGAAACTGGATCATGTCGAGAAACGGCGCCAGCGCCGACTCGCCATCGTCGAACTCATGGTTGCCGAGAGCCTCGGCATCGAATTTCATCTGGTTGAGGAATTCGCCTTCGGTCTTGCCTTTGTAGGTCGTGTAGAAGAGCGAGCCCTGGAAATTGTCGCCGGCGCTGAGCAGCAGCACGTTCTGGCCTTCCAGCTTCTTGCGCTCCTGCGCGATCGCGGTGACCAGGCGGGCGGCGCCGCCGACGCATTCGCCCTTGGTCTCCTCCTCGGCCGAGCAGGTCGATTCGTACTTGTTGTTGCTCTCGATGCGGCTATGCCAGTCGTTGATGTGCAGGATGTTGAGCGTATAGTCGGCAAAGGATACCCCTGCCGACAGGCCAAGCGCCGATGCCGACAGCGCGGCGATGGCAGCAATCTTCTTCATTCTCGTCTCCCGGATAACTTGACCAGAGGCGTTTAACGCTCTTGTTTGACTGGGTTGGGCTATGTTCACATCGCGTTTCAGTCGATGCAAGCGGAAATCGGCATCAGCTTTGCCGGCGTAAGAAGACGGCGGCTTGAAGCCGCCGTCTTGTGCAAAGTCAATTCGGAATCGAATTTCAGGTGCGCCTGGTCAGCACAAAATTCTGCCCGCTCGCGCTGGTGCAATTGAGCTGGCTGGTGGAGACCATCAGGCAGTTGAAGCTGATTGGCGTCTGGCGGATCAGCGAAGTGCCATGGATCTCGACCGAGGTGCCGCCGGTCATGGTGTAGCTGCCATCGGCAAGCTTCTGGCCGGTGTCGGTTGCGACGGTCGCGAAGCTGCCGCCCTTGAAGGTGGACAAGCCCGTGCCCTGCGCGTCGATCCAGGAGCCTTCAACCCCCTTGGCCGTGATCACCGGCGGCTCGCCTGGGCCGGTTGTCGTGCAGGCCGCCAACGCGACCGTAGCGGCCGCGGCAATGCCAGCCGAAAGCAGTCTTTGCGCAATCGTCATCTTCAAGATCCTCTCCTCTCGCATCGGCCCGAAAATCGATCCGATTTTCGGAAAGCACGATGCGCACATTCAAAGTGCTAGAGCGTACTTTGTGCGTCCAAATGGACGCACGTGGCTCTAGGCCGCCCCTCTTCAATCGCCCGATTTCCGGGCGATTGCAAGCTGGCCGAGTGTCGAGGCAACGCTGCTATCGAACGAGGATGTTGCGGAATTGCCACGGGTCTTTGGTATCGAGATCCTCGGGAAACAGACCAGGCCGATTGTCGAGCGGTGTCCAGTCGGTATAATAGCTCCTGACCGGCCCGAGATAGGGGCCCTGCACGTCGAGGCAGCGCTTGTAATCCATCTCGTCGGCCTCGACGATGCCGGCCTCGGGATTTTCCAGCGCCCAGACCATGCCGGCCAGCACCGCCGACGTGACCTGCATGCCGGTGGCGTTCTGATAGGGCGCCAGCTTGCGCGCCTCGGCCAGCGACAGCTGCGAGCCGTACCAGTAGGCGTTCTTGGCGTGGCCGTAGAGCAGCACGCCGAGTTCGTCGACGCCATCGACCAGTTCATTTTCGTCGAGCACGTGATGCACGGGCTGAGCCTTGCCGGCGACACCGAACATCTCGTGCAGCGACAGCACTGCGTCGTTGCAGGGATGATAGGCGTAATGGCAGGTCGGCCGGTATTGCACCTTGCCCTTCTTGCCGCGCAGCGTGAAAAAATCGGCAATCGAGATCGCTTCGTTGTGTGTCACCAGGAAACCGTATTGCGGGCCGGGCGTCGGACACCACGTGCGCACGCGTGTATTGGCGCCGGGCTGCTCCAGATAGATCGCGGCCTTCGAACCGTTCTTGTGGCTTTTGGCGTTCTTCGGCATCCACGCCTCATGCGTGCCCCAGCCGAGCTCGGCCGGCTGCAGCCCTTCCGAAATGAAGCCTTCGACCGACCAGGTGTTCCAGAACACGTTCATCGGCTTGGGCTTCTTGGTGCGCTGGGTGTCGCGCTCGGCGATATGGATGCCCTTGACGCCGGCCTTCTTCATCAGCCTGGCCCAGCCTTCGCGATCGTGCTGCGCGGGTTCCGAGAAATCGAGCCCAAGATCTGTGGCGAGATTGACCAGTGCCTGCTTGACGAACCACGAGACCATGCCCGGATTGGCGCCGCAGCACGAGATCGCCGTGGTGCCGCCCGGGTTCTTCGCGATTTCAGTACGTACGGTCTCGCGCAGCGCATAGTTGGTGCGTGAGGCGTTGTCGGCCTTCTCGTCGAAATAAAAGCCGAGCCAGGGTTCGACCACCGTGTCGATATAGAGGACGCCAAGCTTGCGGCAGAGCTTCATCAGCTCAAGCGAGGAAGTGTCGACCGACAGGTTGACGCAAAAGCCCTGGCCGCCGCCATTGGTCAAAAGTGGTGTCAGCAGCTTCTTGTAGTTGTTTTTGGTCACCGCATCCTGCATGAAAGTGATGCCGCGCTCGTCGAGCAATTTACGGTCGGTGTCGCGCGGGTCGATGACCGTCATGCGCGACTTGTCGAATTTGAAATGGCGCTCGATCAGCGGCAGCGTTCCCCGTCCGATCGAGCCGAAGCCGATCATCACTACAGGGCCGGTGATCTCACCGTAAACGGGCCAGTTTTCATTCGCCATTTATCGATTACTCCCTCAAAAAACGCTTCGGAACAGCGGCTTGGCCGCGGCGCGACAAACCATAGATCATTGTCACAATAAAGCGAAAAGCGGACGGCCGGCCTCACGCCGCGCCATCCCGGCTACGGCTCGACTAGTCTTGCGAATGCAGGCTTGAAGAGGTCACGTGCCTCGGAGACCGGCAGTTCCAGCAGATCGTCGGCGCAGGCCTGGATGGCATGCGGCAGGGTCTGGAGCCCGAAAACCAGAACCTGCTTGTCGCCCTCACGCCAGAGGCTGACCGCTAGATATTCGCCGATGAGATCGTCAATGCCGCATTCGGCTTCGTGATCGATATCGGTCTGATCGATCGGTTTCTTGCGCCGCTGCTTGACGAAGGAGGCCAGGGAAGGACCGGGCTTGCCATCCACCGTATCCGAGAAAATGTCCTGAAGGCCAAGCAGGACGCCGCGCCGCACATCCATGATGTAGGCGTCCGAATAGTTGGTCGGATGCGCTCCGCCGCAGAAGATGCTGCCGGACTCCCGCCAGCTCATCAGCCGCGGAGTCAGCGACGTCACTTCGAATGTGCTGTCCTCATAGCCGCCGAGCGTGCCGCCGTTCATACCGTCAATTGGCCCGCCTTCGTTGAAACCGGCATATTGCGCCGCCACGCAGCCCAGTGCGCCGATGTTTGCGCGCCAGTGCCTCTCTTGCAGCAGAGCATTCGCGGCCTCGATCGGAACGTCGCCGGACAGTTCGACAATGCGCGGCGTGGCAAACCTGGTGCGGGGGTCGACGACATAGCGGTAGGTTGCGTCCGGCCAACCAGTCGTCTTGCCGTTATCGAGCTGAGTGTCCATCCGCAGATAGTCATAAGGGGACGTTTCCATAGTGAGCGGCGTGTCATTGGCGAAGAACTTCATGAAGCTGAAATCGTAGAGATCGAGCGGGGTGCTGGGCTCGTTCCCGGTCACTTGCCGACTTGCGACCCGTTCCAATCTGAGCGGCAGCGCCTTCTTTCCGTTCCAGCTGCCTTCAAGGGTCTTGCCGTTACTGGATGAGGCCAGGCGCCACACGGCGGCAATCGGCGCGGCCTTTCCGTCATCGCAATTGTCGGTGCCGCATGCCTCCTCCTCGGCCAGTTCGAACTTGCTGCCCCTTTGAGACCGGGCCTGCAGCGGGATGTCAACGCCCTTCGAGCGGTAGAAATAGCGGCCGGCCAGCGGGCCGCCGGGCGCCACGGGGTCGCCGGTGAATTCGACGACGATATCGGCCTTTCCAAGCTTGCCGGCATAAGTCACCGGCTCCGCCTCGGCTGCTGTCGACAGTACCAGGATCGCGGCCATTAACGTGACCGGCCTGCTAAGATGCTGGATCATTGTTCCCCCCAGCGATCATTTTCAGTGTTCCCACCAGCCGGTCACGGTCGGCGGTCATCCCCTTGTAGTCGAGTTGTGCCTCGTCCAGCGCCAGAAGTTGTTCGGCCAAGGACGCCGCGAGCGCCGCGCGGTCGGGGTGGCGTTCCAGCACGGCGAGCGGGTCGAGATGGATGCGGATGGTGAAGAGTACGTCGCCCGAAACGGGGAGCTTTCTCAGCGTCTGCCGCTCGACGCGGATAAAGGCATGGGCGTCGATGTCGCCATCCGGGAATCTCGACGGGCGACTGCTGGCGCGGTCGATGCGTTCGAGGTTGGAGAGCGGATGGTAGAGCGCGTCGCCCGCCTGGATCGACCAGTTGTAGCGCTCGACGGCTTGGCCCTGGAGGCCGTCGAACATGCGGTTGATGAGATCGGCCGGGCGTGTGCCCGGGCCGAAACCCGGTACCGGCGCGTGGATCTGCTGCAGCGGCTTGCCGAATTTTTCGATCAGCGACCATGACGACGGGAAGCAGAGCGAGCCGGCCGCCAGACGCCAGCCGCTCTCGTCGCGACGCATCAGGATCAAATCCTCCTGGACGAGCAACGAGGCCGCGACAAGCGGCGCATCGCTGAAAGAAGCTGAGGTGCCTGAGCCCTCGAGATTGTCGATGCCGCCGATCACCTCGATCGCATTGTCGGTACGCCTGTGGGTCTCAGGAAAGTTCGCCGCCAGATGCGCACCGAGCAGATCGAGCACTTCGCGCTGAGCGTCGCGCGTTGTTTGCTCCTCGACAAAAACCTTGCCGGGAATTTCCGCATAAAGCCGGCGTTTCTCGGCAAGATAGGGCACCAGATATTCGTCGACCTCGATCCAGCTATCGAGATTGAGCGGCTTCAGCCCGATGGTGAACAGTTTCGACGAGCCGTCATAGGGTGTGTGGGTCGGCGGGCGGAAGCTCATGCCTCTTTGTAGGCTTCCAGTGCGGCGGCGGCCATTCTCGCCGTGAATTCGGTGATTTCGTAATCGGCGGCACCTGCCTTGGCGAAGGGATCGTCCGCCAGTCTGGCTTCGAGCACTTCGCGTGGACCACGCGCGATGATGATGCCGCCGGTCCTTGGCCGCTTTGGCCCGGAGGCGACAAAGATACCTTGCGCATAGCAGGCCTTCAGCCACTCGACATGCGCTTGCTGCAGGCGGTCGATCTCGGTCAGCGGCACCTTGTAGTTCAGCGAAACCACGAACATTGTTGTCTCCAGATGCTTCAGCCCAGCCGCGCCGGGATCAATCCGCGCAGCGAGTTGCCGACGAACAGCGCCTTGGCCGATTTCAGTTCGTTCCACGTGTAGACCGCTTCACCGGCGCGGCCTTGATCCAGCAGTTCGCCGCGCAGGACGCCAGGCAGCAGGCCGCAATCGAGCCGCGGCGTGGCCAGCACGCCGTCGCCGAAATCGGCAAAGACATTAGTGATCGTGCCCTCGCAGATTTCGCCGCGCTCATTGGCGAGCAGCACCTCGTCGGCGCGCCCGGCGAGATATTCGGCGCGCGCGCGCGTATAGGTTTGTCGGCGGCTGGTCTTGTGGCGCAGCAGCATATCGCTCGAATCAAGCCGCACGCGCGCCAGCTGCAGGGTCCAGACCTTGTCTGCGGCGAGCGGCTCGTAGGGCTGCACCGACACCGCCATTTCGCCCTTGCGCGACAGGACGAGGCGGGTGCGCAACGCGATCTGTTGGTGGCCGACCGCATTCATCAGCGCTTCGCCGACCCTTGTCGGATCGCAGGCGAAACCGAGTTCGCTTGCCGAGCCGTAAAGCCGCGCGAGATGGCGGTCGAAACGGAGGAAACCCGAGCCGGGTTCCCAGCGCATTGTTTCGATCAGTTCGAAATCGGCAGTGTTCCCGTCGCGAAACGGGCTTTCAGCAGACACTCCTGGTACTCCTCTTCGGCTGTCGAATCGAAGACGACGCCACCGCCGACATTGTAGACCGCCTCGCCATTGGCAAAGAGCGAGATGGTGCGGATCGCCACCGAAAAGCGCATCCGGCCGCCGGGCGCGATCCAGCCTATGGCGCCGCAATAGACATCGCGCGGGCCACTTTCCAGCTCGCGCAGGATCTCCATGGCGCGGATCTTCGGTGCGCCGGTAATCGAGCCGCAGGGGAACAGCGCGGCGAAAATCTGATGGATGGCGAGGCCGGGCAAGAGTTTCGCCCGCACGCGGCTCACCATCTGGTGGACGGTCGGGTAGCTCTCGATGCGGAAAAGCTCCGGCACATCGAGCGTGCCAACCTCGCTGATCAGTGAGATGTCGTTGCGCAGGAGATCGACGATCATCCGGTTCTCGGCCTGGTTCTTCTCGTCGTTGCGCAAGAACGCTTTCAGGCGATCGTCCTCGGCTTTTGTTGCGCCGCGCGGCGCGGTGCCCTTCATCGGATGCGTCTCGATCATGCCTTCCGCGTCCACCTCGAAGAACAGTTCGGGCGAACGCGACAAGACGATCGGATCGCCGAGCGCGACCAGCGCCCCATACTTCACCGGCTGGCGTTCGGTCAGCGCGTTGAAGGCGACCAGCGGGTCGCCCGACCACTGCGCATGGACCGGAAAGGTCAGATTGCCCTGGTAGCAGTCGCCCTTGCGGATGTGGTCATGCAGCCTGGCAAAGCGTTTGGCGTAGTCGTCCGAAGACCAGGCTGCCTTGGCGTCGAAGATTGGGCCGTTGCTGGCCGGCGGATCGCCTGGCGCGACCGTCTGCTCGACCGGCGCATCGAACACGCCGAGGCAAAAAAGCGGGGCGCGGCGGCCGGCCGGCAGCAGCGGAACGAGCTTGGGTTCGAGCAGGTAACCGGCCTCGTAGGAGAAATAACCGGCCAGCCATTTGCCGCCGTCATGTGCAGCCTGCGCGGCTTCCAGCGCCGGTAAAAAATCCGCCTCGCCATGCGCTGCGATTATCTCGGCCGGCCGGTCGAAAACGAGCTGCCGCGCGGTCTCGTCGTTCCTGAAAATTGCAAAGGGCAGGGGCAGGGACATAAGGCTCGGATGCTGCGGTCACCAGCGATCGATCTATATGGGGGCTCGACCGTGCGCAATCGAGGGAACGGCGTCTCAAGACGCAAAGGCGCGGCGGGCAAAAACAAAAGCGGCGCCCGAGAGCGCCGCCTTGTTCCCGATGCCGCCTTGCGATGGATCAGGTGTTGCTGGCTTCTCCCGCGGTCGGGAAGCGGCGCGCAAATTCCTTTTCGTCGCCGGCGGCAAGCAGTTTCGCCTGCTCGATCCAGCGTTCACGTTCGATGCGGCCGTCGAAATTCAACGTCGCCTCGATCCGCTTGACATCGTCGGGTGTCCAGGCGGCGATCTGGGCATAGGTCGTGACCCCAAGCCCTTTGAGCAGCCGCTCGTTGGTCGGGCCGATGCCGATCAGGCGACGCAGGTCGTTGGCTTTGCCTGGGGCAATAGCTGTTGCCTTGCCGGTCGCGGCTTTCTTTGCCGCCGGCGCGGCCTTGCTTGCCGCCGGCGCAGCCTTGCTTGCCGTCGGCGCGACGCTCGCTTTCGATGCAGGCGGTTTCGGCGTTGCCGTTTTCGCGGCACTTGCGCGTGGCGCGGTCGCGGCCTTCGCCGTTGCAGATTTCTTCGGCGCCGGTTTGGCTGGTGCGGATGTCGAAATCAGGGTTGACGGCGCCTGCATCGCCGCCTTGGTCGCACCGGCATTGGCGGCTGGCGCCTTGACTGTTGCCGCCTTCGCGGTTGGCGCCTGGGTGGTTTTCGCCTCGCCCAGCCGGCGTTCGAGATCGGCGCGGGCGCGGCCGCATGCATCCAACTCACCGGTCAGACGGTCGCTATCGGCCCGCAATCTGTCGCGTTCGCTGCGCGTGCGGTCTAGATCGCCGCGCAAACTGTCGAGTTCGCCACGCAGGCGTCCCCAAATGAACCAGCCAACCAACACACCTACCAGGAACGCCAGGAGCATGTAGAAAAAAGTGCCCATTGTCTTTCTCTCTCCAGTCCGATCCGTCCGCCCTGGCCTGTAGAGCCATGACCTCGGCGAAGGACCATTCGATGGTGGTTCCGCAATTTGCAGAACAGCCGGCTTCGATCGAGCTGTCGGCGACCGGTTTGCCCCTGGCCAACAACCGTTGTCGCATCCGCCGACACGCCATGGCCGGTCGGGATTTTCCGACCGGATCCATTCGTGCCCGGCTGAGCTTGAGGGCGGACGCTATCATACAGCTTACGGGAATCTAACGGAAAACTTCCATGGAAAGTTATTTAAGAACAAATAACCAAGACAAGAATAGACCATCGCCAATATGCGTTGCTGCTAAACTGTTCTGGAAAACCCGGTCATCCGGTGTTGCGCATCGCCCAGTGTTGCGCATCACTTGTCCAGTGTTTCCAGCTCGTCGATCAGTCCGCTGATCACGCCAAGCCCGATCTGCCAGAAGGCAGGGTCGGCCGCGTCGAGGCCGAACGGCGCTAGAAGCTCGGAATGATGCTTGGTGCCGCCGGCGCGCAGCATGGCAAAATATTTCTCCTGAAAGCCGCGCTCGGCGTTCTGGTAGACCGCGTAGAGCGAGTTCACCAGGCAATCGCCGAATGCGTAGGCATAGACGTAGAAAGGCGAGTGGATGAAGTGCGGGATATAGGTCCAGAAAACCTCGTACCCTTCGCGCAGCTTGATCGCCGGCCCGAGGCTTTCCGCCTGCACTTCCAACCAGAACTGGCCGAGCTTGTCGGAGGTCAGTTCGCCGCTCCTGCGCTCGGCATGCACCTTGCGCTCGAACTCGTAGAAGGCGATCTGGCGCACGACCGTGTTGATCATGTCCTCGACCTTCTGGGCGAGCATGGCCTTGCGTTCGCGCTTGTCGGTGGTCTGCTCGAGCAGCGAGCGGAAGGTCAGCATTTCGCCAAACACCGATGCGGTTTCGGCCAGCGTCAGCGGCGTCGATGCCATCAGGGCGCCCTGGCCGCCGGCCAGCACCTGGTGCACGCCGTGGCCGAGTTCGTGCGCCAGCGTCATCACATCGCGCGGCTTGCCCATGTAGTTGAGCAGCACATAGGGATGCGCCGAAGGCACGGTCGGATGGGCGAAGGCGCCAGGCGACTTGCCGGGTCTCACCGGTGCATCGATCCAGTTGCGGTCGAAGAAAGTTCTGGCGATCTCCGCCATGTCGGGCGAAAAGCGCTGGTAGGCGGAAAGCACGGTGTTCTTGGCCTCGTCCCAGCCGATGACCGCCTGTGGGGTCTCGGGCAATGGCGCATTGCGGTCCCAGTGGTTCATCACCTCCATGCCGAGCCAGCGCGCCTTCATCGCGTAATAGCGATGCGACAGGCGTGGATAGGCGTCGCGAACCGCGGCGGCGAGCGCATCCACCACGCTGCGTTCGACGCGATTGGCGAGATGGCGGGAATCGGCAATGTCCTCGAAGCCGCGCCAGCGGTCGGAGATCTCCTTGTCCTTGGCCAGCGTGTTGGTGACCAGCGTAAAGACGCGCAAATTCTTGCGGAAGGTCGTGGCCAGCGCCTCGGACGCCCGGCGGCGCACCTCGCTGTCTGCGTCCTGCAGGCGATTGAGCGCCGGCTCCAGCGTCAGCTCCTCGCCGTCGACGTCGAAGCGCAAATCGGTCATCGTCTCGTCGAACAGGCGGTTCCAGGCCCCGCGCCCGGTGATCGATTTTTCATGGAAGAGCTGCTCTATGCGGTCTTCGAGCTGATAGGGCTTATCCTTGCGCAGATCGAGCACCCAGGGCCGGTAATGGGCGAAGGCCGTATCGGCGGCGAGTGCGGTTTCGATCGCACCATCGTCGATGAGATTCAGCTCGAGCGCGAAAAACAGCAGGTGCGCGCTGGCATCGGTCATCTTTTCCTGGATGTCGCCATAGAGCTTGGCGCGCTGCGGATCCGACGTGTTGCCGGCATAGACAAGCCCGGCATAGGAGACGATGCGGCCGATCAGCTCCTCCAGCACTTCATAGACCTGAAGCGCCTCGCCAAGCCTGCCGGCGCCGCCACGCCCGGCCTCGGCGGCGAGCGTGCCTTTCCAACGGCTCTCGAAGGCGATGGCATCGGCGGCGGCCTTGGCGATGTCGCGCTTCAACTCGGGCGCCTCCATGCCCGAATAGAGATCGGCCAGATTCCATTCCGGCAGGTCGCCAAGCTCCGCCACGCCCTGACCGGGCGCCGCCGCCAGCTTTCGAGCAAAAACCATGCGCATTGCCGATCCTTCCAGACACAAAAATTCGAGGAAACGAGAAGCCGGTCAAATCCTAAGGAATTCATTCACCGGGTTTTTTGAAAGCTTATTTAGAACCCTGTGCCAAGATGATCCATAGGGCGCATTCTCGGGCGGGCACGGTCGGATCAGTCATGGCAGCTTCCATACTCATAGTCGATGACGATCCCGTGCAGCGCAGGCTGCTCGAGGCGGCGGTGACGAAATTCGGCCACACCGCGATCGTCGCCGATGGCGGCGAGGCCGGTCTCGATCTCGTCGACGGACCCAATGCGCGCGACGTGTCGGTGATCATCCTCGACCTGATGATGCCGGGCCTCGATGGCATCGGCGTGCTGAAGGCGATGCGCGAGCGTGGCATCCACATTCCCGTCATCGTGCAGACCGCGCAGGGCGGCATCGAAACCGTCGTTTCGGCAATGCGTCACGGTGCCTTCGACTTCGTCGTCAAGCCGGCCTCTCCCGACAGGCTGCAGGCGTCGATCGGCAACGCCCTCAAGGTCGAAGCGCTCGAAGGCGAAGTGAAGCGCTCGTCACGGCAGCGCGGCGGCCATCTGACGTTCAAGGACATGATCACCCACAGTCCGGCGATGGATCGGGTGATCCGGCTCGGCAGCAAGGCGGCGGCGTCCAACATTCCGATCCTGATCGAAGGTGAATCCGGCGTCGGCAAGGAACTGGTGGCGCGCGCCATCCAGGGCAGCGGCGACCGCCGCTCGAAACCCTTCGTCACCGTCAATTGCGGCGCCATCCCCGACAATCTGGTCGAATCGATCCTGTTCGGGCACGAGAAGGGCTCGTTCACCGGCGCCACCGAAAAACATACCGGCAAGTTCGTCGAAGCGCACACCGGCACGCTGTTCCTTGACGAGATCGGCGACCTGCCGCTCGACGTGCAGGTCAAGCTGTTGCGCGCCGTACAGGACGGCGAGGTCGATCGGGTTGGCGGGCGCTCGACCGTCAGGGTCGACATCAGGCTGATCTCGGCAACCCATCGCAACCTGCTGCAGCAGGTCAAGGACGGAAAGTTCCGCGAGGACCTGTTCTACCGGCTGAACGTCTATCCGATCTTCGTGCCGCCATTACGCGACCGTCGCGGCGACATCCCCTATCTGGTCGAGCACTTCATGGAGAAGGTGGCGCCCGCCGATCCGCGCCACCGCCTGCGGGGCATCTCGGCTGCGGCGCTTGCCATGCTGCAGGCCTATGACTGGCCGGGCAACATAAGGCAGCTCGAAAATGCCGTCTTCCGGGCTTCGGTGCTTGCCGACGGCGACATGCTGACTGAAGAAGAGTTCCCGCAGATCCGGGCGCAGGTCGAGGGCACGGTCAATCTCGATGCGGGTATCGCCTTGCCCAATTCAGTGGGGCCAGCTTCAGGGTGGCCAGCTTCTGGAGTGGCTTCGGGCAGCCAGCCGCGTGATAACGTCCCGGCCGCCGTCGGCGTCGCCGCGGCCGAGCCCGATGCACCGGCCAGGCCTCGTTTCGGCACGCTGCGGGCGCTCGACGAGCGCGGCAATGTGCGTGCGCTGGCCGACGTCGAACTCGAAATGATCAAGCTCGCCATCGATCACTATAACGGCCAGATGAGCGAAGTCGCCCGCCGCCTCGGCATCGGCCGGTCGACGCTCTACCGCAAGCTCAAGGAATACGGCATCGACCCGGAAACCGGCCGCGTCGAACGGCTCGCTTCCTGAGTCACAGGGCCAAGCCGGTTCTCATCCGGGCATCATCCCACGCAACTGCGCCTCGAAATGATGTGTTCGCCACAGTGTTCACGTATTAAGGCGGACGGTAACAGATCGTGTTTCGAGCTGGCGCCAAAACATGATCTAAACCAGCGGTTTACCAAGATATCCTGCGCAATATTTTTGGCGGGATATCGCCACCGTGTTACCGCATTTCGGCTTCAATAAGCGATGATTAACCATTAGGATCGATATTCGGATGCACACACCACGCATCCGTTTGGTCAAATCCGGGGACAAAACGGCAGCCTGCAAGGCCTTTTGATTTGAACAGAATCGAACGACACGAAAACGGGCGGCATTATCACATGAGCGTCTGGCCGAGATGGCTGGCAGCGGTGATTGTTGCCGTCGGGTTCCTTGCAGCGGCGGCAACCGGCGCCAGCGCCGAGACACGTTCGCTGAAGCTCTATCATCTCCACACGCATGAAAAGGCGGAGATCGTCTACAAGCGCAACGGCCGCTACGACCAGGCGGGCTTGCGAAAGATCAACATCATCCTGCGCGACTGGCGTCGCAACGAGCCGACCAAGATGGATCCGCGCCTGCTGGACCTGGTCTGGGAGGCCTATCGGGAGAGCGGCGCCACCGACTACATACAGGTCGTCTGCGGCTATCGTTCGCCGGCCACGAATTCGATGCTGCGCAGCCGCAGCAGGGGCGTCGCCGAAAAAAGCCAGCACATGCTCGGCAGGGCGATGGATTTCTATATTCCCGGCGTGCCGCTGAAGAAGCTGCGCGACGTCGGCCTCAGGATGCAGGGCGGCGGCGTCGGCTACTATCCCAGCTCCGGCTCGCCCTTCGTGCATATGGATGTCGGCAATGTACGCCACTGGCCCGGCATCAGCCGCCAGGAACTGGCGCGCGTGTTCCCCAACGGCAAGACGCTGCATGTGCCGAGCGACGGCAAGCCGCTGCCTGGCTATCAACAGGCGCTCGCCTCCTACAAAGCCCGCAAGGGGGCCGGCGCGCCGGCCATCGAACTCGCCAGCGCAAGCGGCGGTGCCAAAAAATCCCGTGGGTTCTTGGCAGCCCTCTTCGGCGGTGGCGACGACGAGGCGGACGACAGCGCCGACGTGGCGATGGCCGAGCCGGCGCCAAAGCCCCGTAACGTGAAGCCGGCGCCGTCCGCCAAGAGCAGCAACCTGCCTGGCATTGCCATCGTCGCGCCTCAGGATGCCAAGCGCGCTCAGATTCCGGAAGTCGCCGATGCTCCGGCGCCTGCGCCTGAACCGGAGAACGACACGCCGGAGACGATCATCGCGGCATTGCCTGCCCGCAGCATCCCGCTGCCGGATTTTGCTCCGCGCCCGAAGACGGACGTCGGCGGCCAGCCGCCTGAGAACGTTCCGTTCGGCGTGGCGGATGCGGCTGGATCGACTGAACAGGCGGTGGCGACCGCGCAAGCGCCGGCAAGTGTGGCGCCGGCAAATGTTCCGTTCGGCATAGCAGACCCGTCTGCTGCGGCCGGCCCGGTGCAGGTCGCTGCAAACAACATTCCCGTGCCGAGCTGGCGGCCCGATCATTCGCTGCCGGCCGATCTTTCGCCTGCTAGTCTTGCGCCGCAGGACAAGCAAGTGTTGCTGGCGCTGGCGAGTGCGGCCGAGCGGAGCAACACCGCCACCGACGCATTCTCGGTGTTGCCGTCGGCGCGGCCCGACAGTTCCCAGCCCGACGAGGTCAAGGCCGTTCTGGAAAGGGTCAGCGCGACCGACGAATACAAGGTCGCGTCGCTTTCCGAGCAAGCATCGGTGTTCGAGGAACCGGCGAGCGACGACGGGGCATCGAGCGACGGGGCATCGCCGCGCGAGGCCATCGTTGCCCGCCCGGCCGGCTCCGATCCGGCCGCCGTCATCGGTGCAGGCGTGAAGACCACACGCAAGGAACCCAGGGCCACCGCCCGCGACCTGAAGCCCGGCCCCAAGCCGGTGGTGGTCGCCGCCGCGCCGCAGGCCGCCCGGTGGGCGCTGCACAGCGGTGAGTATGTCGCAACTGTTTCAGATGCGACAACGGCGCCGCGCTACGCCTACGACTTCGTCCGTACGGCACCGAGCGAGGTCTATACGATAGGCTTCCAGCCGGGCAACGAGATGGCCGACGCAAACCGGTTCACCGGCAAAGCCGTCAAGTTCATGTCGGTTGCCCGCTTCAAGACCGAGTAGGCCGCGCTGGGCACCTCGCGCGGCCTCCACCGCCGGCACTGGCTTCCTTCATCCAGGGATGCTAACCACTGGTCGGCATTCTCCCGCTTCGTCTAATGGTAGGACAGCGCCCTTTGAAGGCGTGAATCGTGGTTCGAGCCCATGAGCGGGAACCAGCCCGGCGAACCAGATCGGCGGCGGCTTTTGATGCAGAAGATGCTAGCGCCCGAGCTTGCTTGCCGCGCGCGCCAAGGCTTCGATCTCGTCCCATTTGCCGGCCTTGACCAGATCGTCCGGCGCCACCCAGGAACCGCCGACGCAGATGACGTTGGGCAGGCTGAGGTAGTCCGCGGCATTCTTGCCGGTGATACCGCCGGTCGGGCAGAATTTCACGTCGGCAAGCGGCGAGGCGAAAGCCTTGAGCGAAGCGATGCCGCCCGACTGTTCGGCCGGGAAGAATTTCAGAAAGCGCAGGCCGGCTTCGCGGGCGGCCATGACCTCTCCCGGCGTGATGGCGCCGGGCAGCAACGGCACGTCGCTGTCCTTGGCTGCCGCGAGAAGCTCGCGGGTGATGCCGGGGCTGACGATGAACTTCGAACCGGCGGCCGCCGCCTCGCCGAACTGGCGGGCGTCCAGGATGGTGCCGGCGCCGACGACGGCGTCTTCAACCTCGCCCGCCACCCGGCGGATCGCCTCCAGCGCGTCGGCGGTGCGCAGCGTGATCTCGATCGCCGGCAGGCCGCCGCGGGCCAGCGCCCGGGCCAGCGGCACCGCGTCGGCGGGATTGGCGATCTTCAGCACCGGTATGACCGGCTGGCCGTTGAGGAGCGACAGGAGCTTTTCGGTCGTGCTGGGCATTCGTCGTCTCTCCTCTGTTGATCAAGTCGACCGGTTAGCAGAAGGAGGTTTTTCTGTCCACGAAACGCGGCGTGTCGCGATGTCACGCGTGGTGTTCGAAACCTTCCGCGATCAGACCGCTCCCGGCTCTGCCTTGATCCGGCTGTCGTGAGCGTCTAGTGGCTTGGTGATGACACTTCCCAGCCAAGCCTTCCGCGTTGCCGCGCTTTACCGCTTCGCCCGGCTCGACACCTTCGAGGCGCTGCGCGCGCCGCTCGCCGCCTTCTGCTACGCACGCGGCATCAAAGGCACGCTGCTGTTGGCGCGTGAGGGCATCAACGCCACGGTCGCCGGCAGTGAAACGGCAATCGCCGCGCTCATCGATCATCTCGAATCCATCGACGGTCTCGCCGGCCTCGAGATCAAATACAGCAGCGCCGCAACGATGCCGTTCCACCGCATGAAGGTGCGGTTGAAGCGCGAGATCGTCACCATGGGCGTGGAGAATATCGATCCGGCGGCAGGTGCAGGCACCTATGTCGCGCCGGCCGACTGGAATGCACTGATCTCGGATACGGGCACCATCGTCATCGACACGCGCAATGCCTACGAGGTGTCGCTCGGCACCTTCAAGGGCGCTGTCGATCCCGCCACCAACAGCTTCCGCGAATTCCCGGCCTGGGTCGAGCAGCATCGGCACGAGCTCGACGGGCGCAAGGTCGCCATGTTCTGCACCGGCGGCATTCGCTGCGAGAAAGCGACAGCCTATGTGAAGTCGCTCGGTTTGGAGGATGTGTTCCACCTCAAGGGCGGCATTCTGAAATATCTCGAGGACGTGCCGCCGAACAGAGCCTCTGGCAAGGCGAATGCTTCGTCTTCGACGAGCGCGTTTCGGTATCGCACGGGCTGGTCGAAGGCGAGGCCGAACTCTGCCGCGCCTGCCGGCATCCGCTAGCCGCGGAAGACCGGCTGTCGCCGCAATATGCCACCGGCGTTTCATGCCCGCATTGCTTCGATGCCCGCTCGGACGAAGATCGCGCCCGCTACGCCGAGCGCCAGCGCCAGGTCGAGCTGGCGCAAGCGCGCGGCGACCGCCACATCGGAAGTTAGCTTCACGTTAAGCAACTTTACGTTAAGCAACAGAGAAACGATCGATGACCCACAGCCATGTCCCGTCGTTCTGCCGGCGCGCGACCTCGGTGGTGATGGTGCCGTCAGGAAGCCGGGTCGAGGTCAGCGCCAGGTCGCCATTGACGACAGCCGGGCGCTGATCTCCGGACTGAAATTTTCGGCCGGTTGCGGTGATCTCCGCGAACAGCCCCCGGATGGCTTCGCGGCCGAACGTCAGCTGTCCGCCACCGCTGTCGATGACGGCATGCTGCTCGAAAAGCGCGGCCATGCCGTCAATGTCTCCGACCCATTGCCGTGAAATCAACAGGCGCTCCAGTTCCTGGGGGTCGCGTGCCGGCTGGCGGTCTGTCTCATCGGTCATGCCAGGCTCCTCTCAAGCGACATGCCGCGACATTAGTCGAAGTCGGGGGCGGTTTCGACACGTCCGATGTCCAGAGCGTCGCGCGTTTTTTGACGCGGATGGAGGCTGCAGCATTATAATTTCCGCGTGAAATCCCAGCAGATGTCGGTGCGAAGTCATGCGTGGCAGCGGGCAAAAGGATGCGCCGCGTCATTGTAATGTCAAACTGCGGGACCTAGGTCTTCGACGTGCAAACCTGCCCGCGCACCTTCGGCCGGGCCAATTCTGGAGGCATTGATGTTCGATCCCAAGAAGCTCCTCGACGATCTGCTCGGCTCGCAAGTTCCCGGCACCGGATCGACTGTCCGCGACAAGGCGGGGCAGGCGGTGCAGATGGCCAAGGACAATCCGCTTGCCGCCGGCGCGCTGGCCGCGGTGCTGCTCGGAACCGGCCCAGGCCGCCAGGTCACCGGTGCGGCGGTGAAGCTTGGTGGGTTGGCTGCGATCGGCGGCCTCGCCTACAAGGCCTACCAGAACTACAAGAACGGCAACGCGCCGGCCGAGACGCAAGCTGCAGGCGAACCGGAATTGCTGCCGCCGCCGGCCGATACCGCCTTCCATCCGTCGCAAGCGCCGCAGGGCGAAGACGAATTCACGCTGACGCTGGTCAGGGCGATGATCTCGGCGGCGAAGGCCGACGGTCACGTCGATGACGAAGAGCGGCAGAAGATCGCCGGCAAGCTCAGCCTCGCCGGCGTCGGCGCCGAAGCGGAGAAATTCCTGATGTCGGAACTGGAGGCGCCGCTCGATCTGGATGTGCTGATCGCCGGGGCCAAGACCGATGCGCAAAAGCTGGAACTCTACACCGCCTCGCGTCTTGCCATCGATCCGGACACGCGGGCCGAACGCGGCTATCTCGACCTGCTTGCCGGCCGTCTCGGCCTGCCGGATGCGCTGGTCGACCATGTCGAGGCGACGGTGACGGCGGCGAAGGTGCCGGCAGCGGGCAGCACGGCCAAGCCGGTCGCAGGCTCGCGCTGGTAGCTCGAAGAGGAAGCCTCGGAGCTCGGCGCCGTTGGCGTTAGCTTCTCGTTAATCCGGTGAGCGCATGATTTCAGTCAGTCGGATCGGTTTTCCTCCTCCCATGCCCGGTTCGGATCAGGGGCGGTCGCCAACGGCCGCCCTTTTTGTGAGCACAGGCTTTGGGCCGGCTTGCCATGGTTCCCGTCATTTGCGATGCCTCATCCCTTTCAGGGAGTACAGCCATGACCGACTATAAAACCGCCATCGTCACCGGCGCCGGCACGGGCATCGGCAAAAGCGTCGCCACGGCGCTGCTCAAGGCCGGCTGGAATACGGTCTTCTGCGGTCGCCGCAAGCCGGTGCTGGAGGATGCGATTGCCGCGGCCGGGCCGACGCAGGCCAAGGCATTGGCCTTCGCCTGCGACATCAGCAAGGCCGATCAGGTCGACGATCTGTTCGAGACGGTGGCTGCGGCTTTCGGGCGCGTCGACCTGCTCTTCAACAATGCCGGCACGAGCTACAAATCGACATTGATCGACGACATCCCGGTCGACGTGTGGAACGACATCGTCGGGGTCAATCTCACCGGCTCGTTCCTGTGTGCTCGCGCCGCGTTCGGCGCCATGCGCAGGCAGCAGCCGATGGGCGGCCGCATCATCAACAACGGCTCGGTATCGGCCTATGCGCCACGGCCGGGCTCGGTGCCCTATACGGCGACCAAGCACGCCATCACCGGGCTGACCAGGACGCTGGCGCTGGACGGCAGGCCCTTCGACATTGCTTGCGGCCAGATCGACATCGGCAACGCGCTGACCGACATGGCGCAGGCGATGACGGTCGGCGTGCCGCAAGCCAACGGCACCATTGCCGCCGAAGCGGTGATGGATGTCGAGCGCGTCGCCGATGCCGTCCTCCATATGGCCAGCCTGCCGCTCGACGCGAACGTGCTGTTCATGACCGTGATGGCGACGAAGATGCCGTTTGTCGGGCGAGGGTAGGCAACCGGTCCAGGTTGTATACATGTCGTTGTCCCAAAACCGCTGCGCACTTTGGGCGACATGCACTAGACTAGGCCGTAAACTCATAAATGCGGAATGACCGGGATAGGTGGAAAGCGGGCTTGGGATTTGTGGAAAGCGGTCATGGCACATGTCATGCTTGAATTGCAGTCATAGAGAATGGTTCATGCATGAATTGGGAACAGATAGCATCGGATTTCGCTTGGGACGGCTCCTGGCGAGACATCTACGTTCTGAACACGTCTGAGGCAGATTGGCAGGTCGTCTGGGACATCCTCCTCGAATGGACCCCGCCTGCTAGTTTCAGTGTCTCCGGCAAGATCGAGTCGATGCCATTGGGCGTCGAAGCGGCCCTGGAAAGCGAAACAGGCAGCTTACTGTCTTTTTACGTCGGGCCAATCCAGCTTGCATGTCACTTCTTCAGCGCTGTCGAAATTGAGTTCGACTTCGATCCAAGGCAAGTCAGCGGAAAAACCGAGGTTGAGAAGCTTGACCGCTTTATGCGATTGCTCGGTGACGCTACTGGGAAGCAGATAATTCTTACGCAGGAAAATGATCAAGAGGCTATCATCGCCCGCTACTCTCCCGATCTTGAGAGTGTGGTCTGGACGGCACTTTCATAGCCAAATGTCTGCCTCCGCAGCGGACTTGATCAAAGATTTGCCTGAAGGTGCGATGCTGCTCGCCGACAAGGGCTACGATGCCAACGCATTGCGCACTGCCATCACCGACCAGAACACTTGGGCCAATATCCCGCCCAAAGCCTATCGCAAGGCCCCGATCTGCTTCAGCCCTTCCTATACAAAGCCCGTAACCTGATCGAGCGCTTCTTCAACAAAGCCAAACAGTTCCGTCGCATCGCGACGCGCTACGACAAGCTGGCTGAGAACTTTCTTGCCGCCCTAAAACTGGTCGCAATCCGCATCTGGCCACGTAGCTATGAGTCTACGTCCTAGGGCCGGGTGACCGGAAGCGGCACGCCGGGAAGATAGAGCGAAATCGGGCGGATTTCGTAGACGGCTGTCGGATTGACGCGGCGAAGGTCGCGCGCAATGTCGATGGCGGCGTCACGGCTGGCGCAGTCGACGACATAGAGCCCCAGCAATTGTTCCTTGGTCTCGGCGAAAGGGCCGTCGATAACCATTCCGGTGCCTGGCCCGCGCAAGGTGCAGGCGTCTTGTGTCGCGCCGAGCCGGGCCGCCGGCCCAAGGGTGCCTTGCCGGTAGAGCCGATCGTTGATCTGGAGAAGATCGGTCATCAGCGCCGCATCCTGCTCAGGCGTCAGTGCCGTAATCGCTTCTTCCTCGTGATAGGCAAGAATGGCATAGAACATCTGGCTTCTCCTTTCGTCGTCCTCACTTCGCCAGGAACGCCTCGATCCGCTCCAGCGCGCGCAGGATGTTCTCCTCGGAATTGGCGTAGGACAGCCTGACATAGCCTTCGCCGAGAATGCCGAAATCGGGGCCGCCGATCAGCGCCACGCCGGCATCCTCGAGCAGCGCCGAGGCGAGCTTCTTGGCCTTCCAGCCGGTCTTGGAAACATTGGGGAAGGCATAGAAGGCGCCTTTCGGCGTAATGCAGGAAACGCCGGGCAAGGCATTCAACCCTTCGACCACGACCTTCCTGCGGCGGTCGAAGGCGCGCATCATCTTGTCGACATCGTCCTGCGGGCCGTCGATGGCGGCAATGCCGGCATACTGGCTCGGCGCGTTGACGCAGGACCAGCAATTGACCGCCAGCTTGCGCACCTTGTCATAGAGATGCGCGCCCTTGTCGCCGTTCGGCCAGATCGACCAGCCCATGCGCCAGCCGGTCATCGCCCAGGTCTTCGACCAGCCGTTGAGCACGATCAGCCGATCACGGATTTCGGGGAAGGCGAGCAGCGAACAGTGCGTCTCGCCGTCATAGGTCATCACGTCGTAGATCTCGTCGGAGAGGATGGCGACGTCCGGGTGCGCTTCCAGGCCCTTGACCAGCTTCTCGATCTCGGCGCGGGGGGTGACGCCGCCGGTCGGGTTGGCGGGCGAGTTGAGGATCAGCAGCCTGGTCTTCGGCGTGATCAGCGCCAGTGTTTCCGCGGCCGAAAAGGCAAAGCCGTTCTCCTCGCGCATCGGCACCGGGATGGGGGCAGCACCGGTGAACTCGATCATCGAGCGGTAGATCGGAAAGCCGGGATCGGGATAGAGGATTTCGGCGCCCGGCTCGCCGAACATCAGGATCGCCGCGAACATGGTCGGCTTGCCGCCGGGCAGGATCATCACCGCTTCCGGCGAGACTTCGACGCCGGTGGTGGCCAGCGTGCGGCGTACCACCGCTTCGCGCGTCGCCAGCAGGCCGTTGGCCGGCGTATAGCCGTGATGGCCGTCGCGCAGCGCCTTGATCGCGGCCTCGACGATGTGCTGCGGCGTCTTGAAGTCGGGCTGGCCGATGCCGAGATTGACAATGTCGCGGCCCTGATGGGCAAGTGCCGTGGCACGCGCCAGCACCGCGAACGCATTTTCCTCGCCGAGGCGGTCGAAGGCCGAAATCGTGTGGAGCATTTTTCCCGTCCGTGTGGTTCTTTCAGCGAGCGTGCGTTTTTGTGAGCGTCCGCCCGCAAAAGTCAAACGGATTGGAGTTTTCGGTGTCGGAAAATCTCAAGAATTGGCAACCGCGCCCGCGGCCCGAACGCAAGGTGCTGGAGGGGCGAACTGTCAGGCTGGAGCCGCTTAACGCCGAAAAACACGGTGACGGTTTGTTCGAGGCCTCGTCGGTGGCCGATGCCGGCGATCGCTTCGCCTGGCTGCCAGACTACCCGCCGGAGAGCCGTGCCGCCTTCCAGCCGTGGCTGGACAAGGCAGAAGCCAGCGAGGACCCGCTGTTCTTCACGGTCATCGACAAGGCCAGCGGCAAGGTTGCCGGGCGCCAGACGCTGATGCGCATCGACGCCGCCTACGGCGTCATCGAGATCGGCAACATATATTGGGGTCCGCTGATCTCGCGAAAGCCGGCGGCGACGGAAGCGCAGTTCCTGTTCATGAAGTACGTCTTCGACGAGCTTGGCTACCGCCGCTACGAATGGAAATGCAACAACCGCAACGAGCCGTCGAAGCGCGCGGCGGAACGTTTCGGCTTCAAGTTCGAGGGCATTTTCCGTCAGCATCTTGTGGTCAAGGGCGAAAACCGCGATACCGCGTGGTATTCGATCATCGACAGGGAATGGCCAGATCTGCGCAGAGCCTATGAGGCGTGGCTCGATCCGGCTAATTTCGACAGCGATGGCCAGCAAAGGCGGCGGCTCGAGGATTTTCGCGCTGAGTTCGGCGCCTGACCATGATCCCGAAAAGTGGACGCCGGTTTTCGGATAAGATCATGGTCAAACAAGAAGACAGAGCCTCCATCCCGAGTCTGCCGGGATGGATCAGGCTCTAGCAGGGGCTATAGATGGCGCATACCCACGACCACGCTTCGCAGGGCCACGACCACAGTCACGGTGCCGGGCATGTGCACGGCTCGACCGACAAGAAGCGCGTGCTGATCGCGGCCTGCCTGACCGCCGGCTTCATGGTCGTCGAAACGCTTGGCGGTCTCTTGACGGGATCGCTGGCGCTGCTGGCGGATGCCGGCCACATGCTTGCCGATTGCATTGCGCTCGGCCTTGCCTGGTATGCCTTCCATCTCGCGGGCCGGCCGGCAACCGTGCGCCTCACCTATGGTTTCGGCCGGGTCAAGACACTGGTCGCCTATACCAACGGCATCGCCATCTTCGCCATTGCGCTGTGGATCGTCTACGAGGCCTGGGGGCGTTTGCTGACGCCTGAGCCCGTGCTCGGCGGGCCGATGCTGGTCGTTGCCATCGCCGGCCTTGCGATCAATATCGGCTCTTTCTTCGTGCTGCATGGCGGCGACCGCGGCAGCCTGAACATGCGCGGCGCCATCCTGCATGTGCTCGGCGACCTGCTCGGCTCGGCCGCGGCGATCGTGGCGGCGCTGGTGATCCTGGCGACGGGCTGGACGCCCATCGATCCGATCCTGTCGGTGCTTGTCGCGCTGCTGATCCTGTCCACGGCCTGGTCGCTGATGCGCGAAGCCGCCCACGTCCTGCTCGAAGGCGTGCCGGCAAGCCTCGACCGCGACCTGATCGCCAGGGACATCGAGGCGACAATCAAGGGCGTGCGCGAGGTGCATCACATGCATGTCTGGTCGATCGACGGTTCCAGCAACATGGCGACGTTGCATGCCTGCCTCAATGACGGCGTCGACGCGCATATGGCGGTCAGCGCGATCAAGAAGCGGCTTGCGGCGGAACATGGCATAGCCCATGCCACGGTCGAACCGGAATTCGGCCGATGTGCCGACAGCCATGAGCATGATGACGAGCACGATCACGCGCATGATGCGGCACCGCACCGCGGCCATTATCACTGACTTCGGGAGTTCTGGGCATTGGCAACGATCGACATGAACTCTCGCCACCCTGGCGCCGCGTGATGGACCGCGACACCCGCAATGCGGCAATCGGCGCCGCTTGGGTTTTGCTGCTGTTCGGCATCGCAGCCTATTATCTTCCAACAGTGATGCTGGCGGTCGGCAGGGTCTCGACGGTGCTTGCCGGTGTCGTCGCGGCGATCTTCATGGTGGCAATCTTCGTCGTGTTCTGGCTGCGTAGCCGCAGCCAGCGCAAAAAGGGAAAGTGACATGCGCATTCTGATTACCGGCGCGGCAGGCATGGTCGGCCGCAAACTCATCGCCAGGTTGGCCAAGGACGGGACGCTCGGCGGCCGCAAGATCGCCGCGCTCGATCTTCACGATATCGTGCCGCCGCAAGCGCCGGTGCTCGAAGGTGTCAGCATTACCCTCCACACCGGCGACCTTGCCGCACCGGGAGCGACCGCAAATCTGGTCGCGCCGCGCCCCGACGTGATCTTCCATCTCGCCGGCGTGGTGTCGGGTGAGGCGGAGGCCAATTTCGATCTCGGCTATCGCGTCAATCTCGACGGCACCAGGGCGCTGTTCGATGCCATCCGCTTGGCCGCCTATACGCCACGCGTCGTCTTCACCTCGTCGATCGCCGTGTTCGGCGCACCGTTTCCCGACATCATTCCGGACGAGTTCCACCCGACGCCGCTGACCTCCTACGGCACGCAGAAGCTGATCGGCGAGGCGCTGCTTGCCGACTATACGCGCCGCGGTTTCTTCGACGGCATCGGTATCAGGCTGCCGACCATCTGCGTCAGGCCGGGAAAGCCGAACAAGGCGGCCTCAGGGTTCTTCTCCGGTATCATCCGCGAGCCGCTGAGCGGCCATGAAGCGATCCTGCCGGTGCCGCGCTCGGTCATACACACACACGCCAGCCCGCGTTCGGCGGTGAATTTCCTGATCCATGCGGCTCAGATCGACGGTACCGCCGTCGGCCCACGCCGCAACCTGACGATGCCGGGCGTCGCCGTCAGCGTCGGCGAACAGATCGAAGCGCTGGAACGGGTCGCCGGCGCCAAGGCGGTGAAACTGATCCGCGAGGAGCCCGACGAGACGATCTGGGCGATCGTCAAGGGCTGGCCGACGCGCTTCGAGGCGCGGCGCTCGAGGGAGCTTGGCTTTGCCGCCGAAACGAGCTTCGACGAGATCATCCGCGTCCATATCGAAGACGAGTTGGGCGGCAATATCCCTAGTTAAAGCGCCCCGATCGGACGCAACGAGGTCAGGCGCCAGTCAGGCTGGCCGAAAGCAGCAGCAGGCCGAACAGGAAGACGAAGGCGGCGCCGCCGATCTCGACGAAGGAATGGATGCGGTTGCCCATGCGGCCGTCGCCGGCGAAATACACCGCCCAGTTCTTCGCGGTCACCGCAAGAGTCGCCAGAGCCGAGACGGTGATTGCGGTGCCGAGGGCCATGGCCAGCACCGACAGGATGCCGCCGAACCATAGCCCGTTCAGCAGGGCGAAGCTCAGCACGATCAGCGCGCCGGAACAGGGGCGGATGCCGACGGCAGCGACAGCCGACCAGGCCGTGCGCCAATCGAAGCGATCACCGGAAAGCAGCGCCGGGTCGGGCGCATGCGAGTGCCCGCAGGTCTCGCAGACCTCGCCCGCCGCATGGCTGTGGTGATCGTGCGCAGCATGGGCGTGGTCGTGGGCGCCGTGGTCATGCGCATGATCGTGGTGGTCATGCGCATCAAGCGCGTGGGAATGTGCCGCATGGGCATGCGCGGAATGTGAATGGCCGGCATGTGAATGGCCGGCATGGGCAGCCGAGAGGCTGTAGCCCGGATTTGCGCCGAACACGCGAAGGATGGCCGGGCCGGCCTTGCGCCACAGCAGCCAGGCGCCGAACAGAGTGACGAAGACATAGCTCATGATTTCGAGGAACCATGCGGCGTCTGTCATCGAGACAGCAGTGCCGCGCAGCAAGAAATAGGCGACCAGCATCACCACGATCGCGGTCAGCGCCTGCAGCAGGGCCGAGACGAAGGACAGCATGATGCCGCGCCGGAGCGCCACTTCATTGGCCACCATGTAGGAAGAGATCACCGCCTTGCCGTGACCGGGGCCGGCGGCGTGGAAAATGCCATAGGCAAAGGACAGGCCGATGAGCAGCCACAACTTGCTGCCGTCCTGGCGCATCGCCTTCATCGCGCCGGCAAGCGCATGATAGAATTCCTGCTGGCGCAGATTGATCCACATCAGGATGTGGGCGAACGGGCCGGTGGCGGTTGGAGCCATGCCGTCATTGGTGCCGATGCCGAGTGAACTCTGGGCGTGGGCGGAGCCGAGAAAGTGCGTCATCACAAAGGCGACGGCCAGAAGATCGAATGCCAAACGCAGGGACGGTTTGGTCACTGGATCTATCCTTCCGGCTGACAGGTCAGTTCAAGTTTGGTGGCAAAGATCTTGCTCATGTCGGTGCCTGTCGGATCATTGAAGAAGGCCTCGGTCAGGGTCTTCTGGTTCTGGGCGATCGCCTCGTCCGGGTTCGGGCGGACAACCTTGCTGGTGCAGGTCGGCGGCAACCCATCGACCTGCAGATTGGCATCCTCGGTGAAATCGATCGCGGTGTAGAAGGTCGGGTCGTAGACGCCGATATCTATCTTGCCGCTCAGTTTGATCGGTACCTTCGGTTCAGATTCAAACAGGATGATCAACTGGTCATTGTCGAAATTGGCCATCAAATGCGGCGGCGGGGTCATTGCCACGTCCTTGCCGTCGACGGTGACGAGCTGGAAATAGTTGAATTCGGCAAGCGAGGCATGGACGGTGTCGGCGACATCCTTCAGCTCCTTGTCGTCGAGTTTCAGGTCGGAATTCTTGTCGAACTCCATCATCACCGTGCTCGAAAACAAATCGTCGAAGCGCCAGACATGGCGCAATGCCTTCACAGTTTGGTGATCCGGGCCGAGGACCACTTCGAGGCGGGCTTCGGCGAAGACGTGGGGATGCACCTCAGCCGGTCCGACGGCGGCAAACGTCGCGGTCAAGGCCGAAGCCAGCATGATTGCTTGCCGTTTCAGGTGCATTCTCGGTCGCGATTCAATCGACTTCGGTGAATTGCCGACAGTTACCAGAAAGCGGGCGAAAATGGGACCGCAACGCGGCTGAAAGCTCATGCGTTGTCCAGCGTCTTGAACCACTGCACCAGGAAGTCGACGAAAACGCGAACTTTTGCAGGCAGATAGCGCCGGTGCGGATAGACGGCAAAAATGCCGCCGCCGGGCAGAATGCGGTCATCCAGCGCAGTCAGCAGCTTGCCGCTTTCGATGTCGGGCGCGGCGATGAAATCCGGCAGGACGGAAAATCCCAATCCAGCCACGGCAGCGGCCCTTGCCGCCATCGGGCTGTTGACCTCGATCGGGCCGGAAACCGAAACGCTCACCGTATCGCCGCTGTCGCCTTTGAACGGCCAGTTGGTGAGCCAGCGCCCATTGGTGTCGATGATGCAAGGCACGCGGGCAAGGTCTTGCGGCCTGACCGGCATGCCGTGCCTGGCGATCAGTTCAGGAGACGCGCAAAGCCGTACCGAAAATGGCGCCAGGCGTCTGGCGATCAGTGAGGAATTTTCCAGCCGCGAAATGCGCACTGCCAGATCGAAACCCTCTTCGACCAGATCGACGAAGCGGTCGTCGAGATGAATGTCGAGCACGATGTCGGGATGCTGCTTGGCGAAGTCGATCAGCGATTGGCCGATCGGCGCGTCGGCAAAGGTGCGCGGCGCCGACAGCTTGATCCTGCCGCGCACGTCGCCGGAGGATTCGCGCACCGCATCGGCAAGGCTGTCGACCTCGCGCACGATCTCCGAGGCGCGCCGGTAATAGGTGTGGCCGGCCTCGGTCAGGGAAAACTGCCTGGTGGTGCGGTTGAGCAGCAGCGCGCCGAGCTCGTCCTCCAGCTCGCGCACATATTTCGACAATAGCGCCTTCGAGCGGCCGATCTTGCGCGCCGCCGCCGAAAATCCTTCGGCCTCGACCACGTCGATGAAGGCGCGCATGCGGGTCAGCGTATCCATGTCATGCGCCTCCTTGGTGGGCCGAAAGGATGCGGGCGGCCAGCGCAATCAGCTGCCGGTCGCTGTTCTTCGGACCGAGCAGCGAAAGGCCGAACGGCGCCCCGCCGGTCTTGCCGAGCGGCAGCGTGATTTGCGGAAAGCCGGACAGGCCGGAAAGGCAGAGCAGTCTCAGCGCCCGCTCGCGATAGGTCTGCAAATCGTCGAATGACGCGGCCTTGAGCGGCGCGGCACCAGGAGCGGTTGGAAGCACAAGAACGCCGTCGTCGCCAAGCAGGCCGGCCAGTTCGAGGCGAAACGAAACGCGACGTTCCGTTTCACATTGCGCGGTTGCCGCGTCGATTGTCGCGCCGTGCTCGAAACGCTCCTTGACACCGGGTCCCAGCATGCGGTCGCCGCCGGCGATCCAGGCGCCGTGACTTTGCCAGGCTTCATAGCCTTGCAGCTTGCGGAAGCACCAATAGAGATCGTCGGTCGAATGCGACAGCGGGCCGACGCTGCGCGGTGCGCCCAGCACCGAAGCGACACTGCGGAGCATGGCGCGATATTCGTCGGCCTCGTGCGGGCCGAGCACGAGGCCGTCCAGCGCAGCGAGAGTGACGGGGCGTCTCAGTTCATGGGAATGCGGATCGTCGCCGAGCAGCACCGTGCCGACCTTTTCGTAGATGACGATGTCGCTTGCGAACCAACCGAATGTGTCCAGCGAAGGCGCCAGCGGCATGGCGCCGTCGAGTGGGATACGGCCATGCGTCGTCCTGAGGCCGATCAGGCCGCAGAAGCTTGCCGGCGCTCGGATCGAGCCGCCGGTGTCCGATCCGGTTGCAATGTCGGCCAGCCCGCCGGCGACTGCCGCGGCAGAACCGGAGGACGAGCCGCCGGTGACGCGGTCGGGTGCTGCCGGGTTGATGGGCGACGGGAAATGCGCGTTCAGCCCCAGCAGGGAAAATGCGAGCTCGTCGGTCTGCGTCTTGCCGACGAAGCGGGCGCCCGAATCAAGCAGCGCCTGGACGGCCGGCGCGGTCGCCATGGCCGGTGAAGCGTCCCGGTATTTCTGCGGATTGCCGCAGCCGGTGCGGTAGCCGGCGACGTCGAAGATGTCCTTTACGGCAAGCCGCAAGCCGGCAAGCGGGCCGGATTGCGCATTGGTAACAGGGACTTGATCAAGATCGAGAAAAACGTTCAGCGGGCCGCGAGTGCCTGTCATGCGTTCGATATCCGGATGTGCTTGCCGCAGCATTGTTCTTCTGGTTGCCGCAGCATTGTTCGATGCCACAAATTTTACAACCTGCCATACGATTTTTATTGATTGTGAAATCTTTCGATCTTATATCGCGCTTGCCCAAAGTCGCACGTGCCTGTGGGTGTCCGCCGATCCTCGAATGGTGAGGGTAATCGGTAAGGTAACTGGAGCCAACCCCTCCAGTCGGTTTAGCGGCCAACCGCCAACCGAGGACACCTTGAAGCAACGACGGTGCGGGCCTTTCTGGTGTTCTGCCGGTCGTCCAAAGACCGGGGTTACTGAAGAGGCACACCTTCATTGCCGGCAGTGCGGACGGGTCTCCCATCCAAGCCAAGGCAGACAAAGCGAACCGAGGCCGGGCAAGGCCAAGGTTCACCGCCGCGAGACGGCGCTTCATGGTTCCGGGGTCTCCACCGGCTGGTTCCATGGATTTGACGTCCCGCCTTTGTCCACCGCGTGTTCGCGAGGTCGAGAGCCCGCGTCCGCAAGCCTTTGTGCGCGCCGCAAGGCGCTGATGGAGAGACCCGATGGCTACTCAGCGCATCCTTGACTTTCTCGCCACCCGACGTCCGAACGGCCCGTGCCTGGTCGTCGACCTCGATGTCGTGCGCGACAATTTCCGCGCCTTCGAGAAGGCGCTTCCCGATTCGAAAATCTACTATGCGGTGAAAGCAAATCCGGCGCCGGAAATCCTGCGCCTGCTTGCTGCGATGGGCTCGTCCTTCGACACCGCTTCCGTTGCCGAAGTCGAGATGGCGATGGACGCCGGTGCGCCGGCGGACCGCATCTCCTTCGGCAACACCATCAAGAAGGAGCGCGACATCCAGCGCGCCTACCAGCTCGGCATCAAGCTGTTTGCGGTGGACTGCGTCGAGGAGGTCGAGAAGATCGCTCGCGTCGCTCCCGGCGCCCGCGTGTTCTGCCGCGTCCTGACCGACGGCGAGGGCGCCGAATGGCCGCTGTCGCGCAAGTTCGGCTGTGTGCCGGCGATGGCGGTCGACGTGCTGCGCCATGCCAGGGCGCTCGGTCTCGATGCTTATGGCGTGTCGTTCCATGTCGGCTCGCAGCAGACCGACCTGACCGCCTGGGACCGCGCGCTGGCCGACGCCAAGAAGGTGTTCGCGACGCTGGCCGACGAAGGCATCGTGCTGAAGATGGTCAATATGGGCGGCGGCTTCCCGACCCGCTATCTCAGGGATGTGCCGGTGGCGCAGGCCTACGGCCAGGCGATCTTCTCGGCGCTCAGGAAGCATTTCGGCAACGCGATCCCCGAGACGATCATCGAGCCGGGCCGCGGCATGGTCGGCAATGCCGGCGTCATCAAGTCGGAAGTCGTGCTGATCTCGAAGAAAGCCGATAACGACAATGTGCGCTGGGTGTTCCTCGACATCGGCAAGTTCGGCGGTCTCGCCGAGACGATGGACGAGGCGATCCGCTACCCGATCGTCACCGCGCATGACGGCAGCGAGACCGCGCCTTGCGTGCTCGCCGGCCCGACCTGCGATTCGGCCGACGTGATGTACGAAAAGACGCCGTACCCGCTGCCCCTGTCGCTGACCATCGGCGACGAGGTGCTGATCGAGGGCACCGGCGCCTACACGACGACCTACGCCTCGGTCGCCTTCAACGGCTTCGAGCCTCTCCGATCCTACGTGATCTGAGGGCTCGCAAGAGTTGCTCAGATCATCCCCGGTGGGCGCCTGTCGCCCGCCCAGGCTCGCCTGTGGAACAATCCGCTTGTGCAGGATCGCGGAAATGAACATTGCAGATCTCATTGTTGAAGGCGTGGGAATCTCCCCCCTCGAGGGGGAGATGGCCGCGAAGCGGCCAGAGGGGGTCGGTTCGACTGGACTCGGCCTCCTGCCGCAGATGGAGGCCGGCGCTTCACGCGCGACAACCCCCTCTGTCGCCTTCGGCGACATCTCCCCCTCGAGGGCGGAGATTGCGGTCGTCGCCGAAACCGCCGCCGACGTCCCGGCGCGCGAGGCTTTGCTCGATCGCGCCATGGGGCCGAAGCGCCGGAAGAAGTCGTCGGAAAAGCTGCGGCGCGGCCGCCGGCCTTCGGAGGGCCTTGCCTTTGTCGCGCGCGATGCGTCGGGCACTGTTGCCGGCACGGTGCGGCTGTGGGACGTGGTGCTGGGCGAGGGCGGCACGGCAGCGCTGCTGCTCGGCCCGCTTGCGGTCGACCCGGCGCTGAAAAATGCCGGCATCGGCTCGGCGCTGATGCGCCATGCGGTCACCGAGGCCGAGCGGCTTGGCCATGTGGCGATCCTGCTGGTCGGCGACGCGCCCTATTACGAGCGCTTCGGGTTTTCGGCCGCAAAGACCGGCTCGCTGGCCATGCCGGGGCCTTACGAGCGGCACCGCCTGCTGGCGCGGGAACTGGTTGTCGGCGCGCTCGACGGCGCGCAAGGCACCCTGAAGGCGGCAGGGCGCAAGTTGAAGGCGCAGAGGCTGCCGCTCGCTGCGTGACGGATCAGAAACAAGCCGCCCATTGCACGGCGGCTTGTTTTCATCCCTGACCGGAGTGGATCAGCCGATCAGCTGGCTCAGCGCCATGGCGACGCTCATGTCGCCTTCGACCTTTATCTTGCCGGACATGAAGGCCATCGTCGGGTTGAGGTCGCCTGATATCAGCGAGTCCAGATCGTCGAGCGACAGCTTTATGGTGCAATCGGCCGGCGCATCGGTGGTCGAGACATCGGCGCCGTCGATGACGATGACGCCGTCGCTGCCGGTGTCGAATTTCACCGAGCGATCGAACCCGGCACTCGCCACGCGCGACCTGATGTTGTCGGCAATCTCCTGAACGCTCATGGCGGTTCTCCTCGTCTGCTTGCGTTCGTCGCTCGCCGCTTGCCTGGTTTTACAGCCACGGCCGCCGGCGCATATAGCTTCGGGTTGACGTTTACGTCAACGCAGTTCCCCGAGGTGAAGATGGGCTTTATCGCCGCAGCATCACGCGGGCATGGTTGCCGGTGCTGTCCTTCGCCAAATTCAGGGATGCGGTGCTGGTGCCGAGCATGAACGTGCAGTCGGCGGCAGAGACCTTCCAGCGCGCCGGCGCCGAGGAATTGGCGGTGGTCGAGGATTTCACCGACCGCAAGGTGGTCGGGCTGCTGACCGAAGGCCACCTGATGCGGCGCTATGCCGAAGAACTCGACAAGGCGCGGCGCGATCTGTCGGGCGAGGGGTAGCCGCGTCCTGTCCCGATAGCGATTCGACACACATGTCGGCTGCTGCGTAAGGAGGGCTCACGTCAACGGCCCGCTAATCGCCGGCTCCGAAATCCGATTGCGCGGACTGTCTTCTTCCTTGTGGAAGAGTGTCTTGAAGAAAAGAGCGTCGGGAACCGCCTTGATTACTTTTGCGATCACGGCGGTCGCGAGCACGGCAAACGCTAGGCGACCGAGAAGCACGCTCGTAACATCAGCGCCAAGTGTGACAACGACCAACGTATCCTCAATGAGGCTATGGGCAAAACCCATGAACACGCAGGCAAGGAATATCTGACGCGGCTCCGCGCTAGGCGTGCGCGCCTCGCGGATCAGCAGTCCTGCGCCATAGGAAATCCCGAGAAACAGGCCGACAGCGGCGAAAGGTACCGTCTGCTTTTCGATGCCGGCGAGCCGAAAGAGCGGTGCAAGCCCTCTGTTCATCCACTCCAAAATGCCCGACATCTTGAGAAGCTCGATCACCCAGCTCAGCGCAAGCAGAACAACGAGCATGATGCCCAGGGTTTTGAGCGTACCCAGGAGAAAGCCGCCCCAGTCGGTGCTTTCATTTGTCGGCATCCACGCCGGCTTCACCGGTCCTGACAGCCATCCGGTCACGGCGAATATCTGATGCAGAAGGACAGCAAAGACCAAACCCCCGCCAATACGAAGCGCCGCGGTGACCAGGAAGCTCGGCCCGGCCCTCTTAATGATCCGTTGCTCGATCGGAATAGCATGTGCAAACAGCAAGAGAGCCGAAAGAACCGTCATGTCGGCAGTGCTGAGCGCCGAAACCGGAACCAAGGTGAATACGATCACAAGCGCGCCCCAGATCCCGACCAGCAATCCCGTCAGCCAGGCAAAGGCGAGTTCAGGTGGCAACCCCACCTGCAACATGAGCGGGGAGAAGAACGGAGAAATCGCCTGGATGACGCCAAGGTCCTGCAGCAGCCGCGTGGCAATCGCAACCGGAACGATCACGCGAACCAGTTCCCAATAGATTTCAAGCGTCTCCAATGTCTTGCGATAGAAGGCGGCGCAAATTGCCATCATGCTGCTCCATCATCCCTGGAGCCATCTGAGTAGCGTGAGACGCTTCGCATTTGTGGTCAAAGTTTGCGATTCCGTGCAATAAAATTGCAACGCACCGACGCTGAGCGCGACCGACATGGACAAGATCGACAGAAGGCTTCTCAACCTGCTCCAGGATGATGCCTCACGAACTAACGCCAAACTGGCGGGGTTAATCGGGCTTTCCCCTTCGAGCTGCCTGCGCCGCATACGACGACTGAAGAAAAGCGGTGTCATCAGCCGCGTCGTCGCGCTTCTCGCACCGGCAAAGGCTGGCCGGGGCTTGAAGGCGATCGTCACCGTCGAACTGGAGCGTCATGGTGAGCAGTATATGCGGGACTTTCTCGAGTTGGCCGCCCAGGAACCGGCCGTCACTCAGGCCCACAGTGTAAGCGGCGAAACCGACGCCGTCCTCATGCTCCGCCTGACGGATATGGAAGAGTTCGATGCGCTGTGCGAGCGACTGTTCCGAGACCGAAGCAACGTCGCGCGGTACCACACGATGTTCGTGATCCGAACGGCCAAAGAAGTGACCGCAATTCCACTGTAGATGTTAGGTTGCGATAGACTTGCTAGGCCGCGAATTCATAAACGAGCATTGGCCGCACGGAGCGCGGCTTGAGCTCGAGCCCAAATCATCCCCCGGCAAGGCGCGGCAGCAGGAAAATCTCCGCCCCTTCCGGCAGTTCTTTCGACCAGGTGTCGCGGTAGATCGTCCCGTCGATGGCGACGGCGATGCCGCGATCGATGTAGGGCTCGAGGCCGGGATACTGCTCAGCCAGTTTCCTGAACAGCTCCCGAATATCCTTCGCCTCGATTTCGACCTTGCTCTTGCCTCCGGCGATCGCGCCGAGCGACCCCCAGAGCGTTACTTCGACCATCAGCCTCCCCGTTCCGCCTCGATCGCCGCCAGGATGCGCGGCGGCGACATCGGGATATGGGTCATGCGCACGCCCGCGGCGTTCGACACCGCATTGGCGATCGCCGCCAGCGGCGGCACGATCGAGGTCTCGCCGACGCCGCGCACCCCGTAGGGATGGTTGGGATTGGGGATCTCGAGGATCTGCGTGTCGATCATCGGCAGGTCCGAGCAGACCGGGATCCGGTAGTCGAGGAAGCCAGGGTTCTGCAGCCGCCCGTCCTTGCCGTAGATATACTCCTCGTTGAGCGCCCAGCCGATGCCTTGTGCGGCACCGCCCTGGTATTGCCCCTCGACATAGGTCGGATGCACCGCCTTGCCGGCGTCCTGAACGACGGTATAGCGCAGCACCCTGGTGGAGCCGGTCTCGGGATCGACCTCGATATCGCAGATATGGGTGGCGAAGGAGACGCCGGCGCCGTCGGCGACGAGTTCACTGTGGCCTGCGATCGGTCCCCCCGTCTTCCCTGACGCGGCTGCGATCTCCTTCAGCGACAATGCTGCAAGGTTGCCGTATTTCTCGCCCTTGGCAATCGCGTGACCTTTTTCCCAGACCACATCGTCGACGGGAATGTCCCACATCTGTGCGGCGCGTTCCCGCAACACCTTGATGGCGTTGCGGGCGGCCGAGATCGTCGCCATGGAGGAGGAGAAGGTGCCGCGGCTGCCGTCCGTCATGTCGTTGTAGCCGAGGCTGGAGGTATCGGCGACCACCGCCTTGACCTGCTCATAGGGGATGCCGAGCTCCTCCGCCGCGACCAGCGAAAGCGACGCGCGGGAACCACCCACATCGACCGTGCCGACGGCAAGCGAGACCGAGCCGTCCATGCCGATGTTGAGGTCGGTGCAGGTCTGGCCACCGAAATTGAACCAGAAGCCGCAGGCCATTCCGCGGCCCTGGTTCTTGCCGAGCGGCGCCTTCATGTGCGGATGGTTCTTCACCGCCTCCAGCGTCGGCCCGATGCCGATCGGGCCGTATACCGGTCCATAGGACGATCTGGTGCCTTCCTGCGCCGCGTTCCTGATCCGGAACTCGACCGGGTCCATGCCGATCTCCTTGGCCAGCTCGTCGACCGCACTTTCCACTGCAAACGCCGCCATCGGAGCCGACGGCGCGCGATAGGCCGCGGTCTTGGGCCGGTTGACCAGCACTTCGTAGCCGACCGTCCTGACGTTCTCGAGCTTGTAGCAGGCAAAGGCCGTCATGGCGCCGATCTCGGCCCACGTACCGGCATAGGGGCCGCAGCTATAGCGCAGCGTCGCCTCGGCCGCCGTGATCGTGCCGTCCTTGCGGGCGCCGATCCGAACGTCGATCGAGGTGGCGCTGGTCGGGCCGGAGGCGCGGAACACCTCGTCGCGCGTCATGACCAGCTTGACCGGCCGCCCGGCCTTGCGTGACAGCGCCAGTGCCACCGGCTCGGCCCAGACATGGGTCTTGCCGCCGAAACCGCCGCCGATCTCCGAGGAGGTGACGCGCAGCTTCGAGGCTTCCATGCCAAGCAGTTGGGCGCAATGTTGGCGGTAGACAAAATGGCCTTGCGTACAGACCCACAGGTCGGCGGTGCCGTCGGAGCTGACATTGGCCACGCAGGCATGCGGCTCGATATAACCCTGGTGCGTCTGCTCGGTCTTGAAGGAGCGCTCGACGACGAAGTCGGCCTGGCCGAAACCTACGTGGATGTCGCCATGGCCGTACTGGGTGCGCTTGGTGACATTGGAAGGCTTGACGGGCTTTTGCTCGAGGCCCTCGGTGAAGATGGCGTCGTTGACCAGAGGTGCGGAGTGCTTCATCGCCTCGTCGACGTCGGTGACATGCGGCAGCACCTCGTAGTCGACCTCGATCAGCTTCAGTGCCTGCCTCGCCGTGCGGGCATCGACCGCAGCCACCGCGGCCACGGCATGGCCGTCATAGAGCGCTTTCTTGCGCGCCATGCAGTTGTCGAGGATGTCGTACATGGCGGCATCGCCGTCGGTGAGGTCGGGCAGGTCGGCCGCGGTGATCACGGCCTTGACGCCGGCGAGCTTCTCCGCCTTCGACGTGTCGATCTTCCTGATCGTGGCATGCGCATGGGGGCTTCTGAGAACGCGCCCGACCAGTTGCCCGGCCATGTTGAAGTCGGCGCCATAGCGTGCGCGGCCCGTCACCTTGTCGACGCCGTCGGGACGGATGGGACGCGTGCCGACAGAGGTGAAATTGCGTCCGGAGTAACGCGGATCGAAATTCATCGTCATGCTCCCTTCATCACGCTGGCCGCGTCCTGAACGGCACGCACGATCTTGTCATAGCCGGTGCAGCGGCAGAGGTTCCCGGCGAGGCCGAAGCGGATCTCCTCCTCGGTCGGATCGGGGTTCTTGGCCAAAAGGTCCTTCGCCGCTATCAAAAAGCCCGGCGTGCAGACGCCGCATTGAAGTGCGGCGTGCTCCAGGAATTTCTGCTGCAGCGGATGCAGCCTGTCGCCGTGCGCCATGCCCTCGATGGTCTCGACGTGCCGGCCCTCGGCCTCCGCGCCGAGCACCAGGCACGAGCACACCAGCCGATCGTCGAGGATGATGCTGCAGGCCCCGCAGTCGCCGGTGCCGCAGCCTTCCTTGGCGCCCGTCAGCCCCAGGCGGTCGCGCAGGACATCAAGCAGCGTCTCGTCCGGCTGGCAAAGGAACTCGACATTGTCGCCGTTGATTGTCGTTGATACTGCCACACCAGCCATCATTTGCCTCCTGCGCGTGCATAGGCGGTCGTGGCGGCCCGCTTGGCCAGCACACCCGCGACTTTCCGTCTGAATTCGATGGTGCCGCGCTTGTCGTCGATCGGCCGGCAGGCGCCCGAGCAGACCTTGGCGAGCCTCTCCAGCGTGGCTTCGTCCAGCTTGGAGCCGATGAGAACCTCGGCGGCCTCCTCGACCAGAATCACCGTCGGCGCCACGGCGCCCAACGCCAGACGGGCGGATTTGACGCGACCTTGCTCATCGAGCGTCAAGTTCACGCCGGCGCTTACCACCGCTATGTCCATCTCCGTGCGCGGAATGAAACGCAGATAGGCATCGCCCGAACGCGGCAGACGGCTGTCGAGCAGGATTGCCTCGATGATCTCGCCCTTGGCCAGCGACGTCTTGCCCGGCCCAGTCGGCACCGCTTGCACGGCAATCGTGCGCCTGGTTCCCGGGCCGACGACCACAGCCTTGGCGCCAGCGGCGACCAGCGCCGGCACGCTGTCGGCGGCCGGCGAGGCGTTGCACAGATTGCCGACGATGGTGCAGCGTCCCTGCACCTGCTTCGAGCCGATCAGCTTGGCCGCTTCGACGACGCCAGGCCATGCCTTCTGCAGGGCCGTGTTCTCGCCCAGCAATGCGCAGGAGACCGCCGCGCCGATGCTGAAGCCCTCGGCTGTTTCCCTGATCTCGCCAAGCCCGTCGATCGCCTTGATATCGACGATCAGGTCGGGTTCGATAAACCCGCCTTTCATTCGCACCAAGAGGTCGCTGCCTCCGGCGAGGATGGCGGCCGTGCCGGCTGATCCGGCCAACTGGCCAACGGCATCTTCCATTGAAAGCGGACGTATGTAGCGCATCGTCTCCCCTTAGTGGTCATAGTCACACCAACTGATATAACCGTCTCTCCACAATGGCCATCCTGTTCGTGCACTCGCGGATTGGGCCAGGCGCCGCAATCTCATTTTGCTCGTCCAACTGGACGCACCGCCAGCCACTAATGCTCGATCGGTCCCTTCGGCATCACCAGCGCGGTGCCGGCTGTCGTCGGGCGCTCGATCATGCGGCGGACGCGCGGTGGCTCGTTGCCGCTGTGCAGCGCCCTTATGCGCTCGCCGATGACGGCGTCGGCGTAGGTGGCGCGCCGATTGTGGCGGATATATTCGACCCAGGTCGGCGTGTGGTAGTGCTCGATCCATATCGAGGGATTTTCGAGATCGCGCGCCAAGGTCCAGTTGCGGGCGCCATCACGGCGGCGGATGCGGCCGCGCTCGGCCATGGTGGCGAGGAATTCCGGTACGTCCTCGTTGCGGATGACATATTCGATCATGATGGCGATGGGACCGCTGCGCGGCTTGAGATCAAGCGCCAGATGCGGCTCCTGAAAACGGTTGAGCGGATCGAGGTTGAGCACGGCCTGCTGCGGCAGCGGCAGCAGCAGGCCGATGGCGCCTCCCGCCAGCATGGCGACGCTGGCCGCCATCAGGGCGACTTCGGCGCCATGCGCGTCGGCAACGACACCCCAGACCCAGCTGCCGAGCGCGATGCCGCCGAAGGTCGCGGTCTGGTAGACCGAAAGCACGCGGCCGACCACCCAGCGCGGCGTCGACATCTGCACGGTGACGTTGAAATGCGACAGCGCCGTCACCCAGCAGGCGCCGCCGAGCAGCAGGCCGAGCGACGTCTGCCAGGCATGATCGCTGACGGCGGCGTTGAAGGCGCAGACGGCGAAGCCGGCGAATGCCATGCGTACCATGGTCTCGCTGGACAGCAGCTGCCGCAGCCTGACGCTGGTCAGCGCGCCGCCGACGGCGCCGATGCCGAAAGCCCCTAACATGATGCCGTAGCTCAGCGCATCGCCCTTGACGACGTCACGCGCGACCAGCGGAAGCAGTGCCAGGACCGCGCCGGCGCTGAAGCCGAAAGCCGAGCTCCTGACCAGCACCTTGCCGATATTGGGCGACATGGCGACATAGCGCAGGCCGGCACCCATGGCGGCGCCCAGCGTCTCGCGCGGCAAGGTCGATGCCGGCAGTTCCGGCTTCCAGCGGGCCAGCACGACGATGAGGCCGACATAGCTCAGCGTGTTGACGGCGAAGGCCGCGGCAGCGCCTGCCGCGGCAACGATGATGCCGCCGATCGCCGGGCCGACGCTGCGCGTCAGGTTGAAGCCCATCGAGTTGAGCGCGATCGCCGCCGGCACCTTGGTGCGAGGCACCATGTCGCCGACCGAAGCCTGCCAGGACGGACTGTTGAGCGCGGTGCCGCTGTCGATCAGGAAGGTGAAGGCGAGCAGCGTCCACGGCGTCATCAGGTCGAGATAGGTGAAGACGGTCAGGAGAGCCGAGACGACGAGCATGAAGATCTGGGCGATCAGCATGACTTTGCGCCGGTTGAAGCTGTCGGCGATGGCGCCGGCCAGCAGCGCGAAGAGCATGATCGGCAAGGTGGTCGAGGCCTGGACCAATGCCACCTGGTAGGACGAGGTGGCGATCGTCGTCATCATCCAGGCGGCGCCAACGCCCTGGATGAGGCCACCGAAGTTGGAGACGAGGCTGGCGGACCACACCGCCCGGAAGATGCCGTGCCGGAACGGCGCCAGCGCCGAGGCGCTTTCGCTTTCCGGTGTGTCGTCGTTCATAAATGCTTTCCCGGGCTCAAATGCGTTTGTTCTTCCGATCAATAGGCCCCGCAAGCCGTGGGTTCAAAAAATAGAACATCATTTCGCAAAGGGCGAACGCATTCTGGAAAAACATCATGGTCCAACAACAGGATAGCGGGCGGGTCAGCGCGTGCCGCCGCAGGCTGAACGATCGGTCAGGCAGGCGGTACCGCTTGCCGAGCGCTGCCATCTGATTGGCAGGCACCGGCGGCACTTCTAGCGGTCCTCGAAGCCGGTCAGCACGCCGACGGCGTTGATGCCGATCTCCTCGACGGCGTAGCCGCCTTCCATGACGAACAGCGTCGGCAGGCCGAGCCTGGCGATGCGGCGGCCGATCCTGGGATAGTCGGGGGTCTTCAGCTTGAACTGGCTGATCGGGTCCTTCTCGAAGGTGTCGACACCGAGTGAAACCACGACAACATCAGGAGCATAAGCCGAAAGCCTCGTGCAAGCGTCCTCGAGTGAGGCGTTCCACACCTCCCAGCCGGTGCCGAAGGGCATCGGGTAATTGTCGTTGAAGCCTTCGCCGTCGCCCTCGCCGCGCTCGTCGGCATGGCCGAGGAAGAAGGGATATTCGGTCATCGGATCGCCATGCAGGTTCAGCACCTGAACGTCACCGCGGCGATAGAATATCTCCTGGGTGCCGTTGCCGTGGTGATAATCGACGTCGAGGATCGAAACGCGCCCGGCGCCATGGTCGCGGAACCATTGCGCGGCGACGGCGGCGTTGTTGATGAAGCAATAGCCGCCCATGAAGGCCGCCCCCGCATGGTGCCCTGGCGGGCGGCACAGCGCGAAGGCGGAAGGCTCACCGGCCTTGACCAGCGCGGCGGCGGTCAACGCGACGTCATAGGACGACTTGATCGCATCCCATGTGCCTTTGACGAACGTCGCGCCACCGTCGAAGGAGTAGAAGCCGAGCAGCGCATCGATGCCTTTCGGGCGCACGTCGCCGCGCAGGCCGCGCGTCGGCCAGGTGAAGGGAATGGCCGAACCGCTGCGGCCCGATGCTTCCCAGAGCGGCCACACGGTCGGCAGGAAATCGATGTAGTCGCTGGCATGCACCTTCCTGGCGGCGGCGAGGTCGTGGCTTTCCGGCGGCAGGATCGGACCGAGCTTCTCGCTCTCCACCCGCGCCCTGATGAACTCGGCGCGCGACGGCTTTTCAAAGGCCGGCACGATGGCGCCGGCGATCAATTCGACATTGCCGGAATGGCCGGCATGGAAAGGCGAAAAAACAGTCTTCATGAAATTGTTCCGTGGTGAGACGCGGCGACCCTAACCGTCCTGCACTGCCTTTCACAAGGCGCTGGGCCAACCAGCCATGGCTTGCTGGCCCGGCAGCCGGTCGTCTAGCCTGCCGGCAGCGCAACCGACCTGCGGGTAATCATGAGTTCAAATGCCGACCTGATCGTCACCAATGCCCGTGTGCTGACCATGGACGAAGGCAATCCGACAGCCGAAGCGGTGGCGATAAAGGACGGCAACATCCTGGCGGTTGGCGATCGCCGGACGATCGAGGCGCTGAAAGGGCCGGCCACGAAGATCATCGATGCGCAAGGCGGTTCGGTGGTGCCGGGCTTCATCGAAGCACATATGCACCTTTTCGGCGGCGCCGCCGAACTGGACAATCTGCACCTTCAGGGCGTGCATGGCTTCGATGCGCTGAGCGACGCGATCCGCGCCTACGCTGCGGCACGGCCGAACGCCAAATTGCTGCTTGGGGCCGGCGTCGACTATACCATCCTTTCCAAGGAAGAGCCGGTCACCCGCCATCATCTCGACCGCATCATCGCCGACCGGCCGTTCGCCATGTCGGCTTCCGATCACCACACGATGTGGGCCAACACCAAGGCGCTGAAGCTGGCCGGCATCCTGCACGGCAAGCAACTCGGCCCCGGCAACGAGATCGTCATGGGCGCCGACGGCCTCGCGGCCGGCGAATTGCGTGAGGGCGAGGCGTTTGGGCCGATCCTCGAGCTTTCCGGGCAGAACCGCGTGCGGCTCGGCCTTGCGACAGGCGGCGAGCCCGAACCGTACCCCTCCGCAGCCGAAGTCGCGGCCGATCGCGACCTGATGCATCGCGGTCTGGAATGGTGCGCCCGCCACGGCATCACCTCGATCCAGAACATGGACGGCAATCTCTACCAGCTCGAACTGCTTGCCGGTTTGGAGCAGGAAGGGCGGCTGCTCTGCCGCACCAAGATACCTTTTCATTTCAAGAACTTCATGACGCTCGACAAGCTGGAAAAGGCATCGAGCATGGCCAACTCCTATCGATCGGAATGGCTGTCGTCCGGCATGGTCAAGATGTTTTACGACGGCGTGCTGGAAGGCTGGACCGCGGTCATGGTCGACGACTATGCCGACCGGCCGGGCTGGCGCGGTGAGCCGCTGTTCACGCCAGAGCATTTCGCCGAGGTGGCAGTGGAGGCCGACCGGCGCGGCCTGCAGATCGCCGTGCATTCGATAGGCGACGGCGCTGTGCGCGCGGTCCTCGACGGTTACGAGGCGGCGCGGCGGAAGAACGGCAGGCGCGACAGCCGGCACCGGGTCGAGCACATCGAGGTCACCACTGCCGCCGACGTGCCGCGCTTTGCCGAACTCGGCGTCGTCGCCTCGATGCAGCCGCCGCACCCGCCCGGCGCCATGGACTTCCCGCTGGAGCCGACGCTCTCGCGCATTGGCCGCGAAAGATGGCCGCTCAGCTATGCCTGGCGGACGCTGAAGCAGGCGGGCGCGCATGTCGTTTTCGCTTCCGACTGGCCGGTGTCGCGGGTCGACCCGATCCTGGGCATTCAGGCGGCGGTGCTGCGCAAACCTTGGGCAGAGGGCGATCCCGACCAGAGCTTCTCGCTGCTGGAAGCGCTTGCGGGCTATACGGTCGAAGGGGCCTATGCCGAATTCATGGAACACCGTAAGGGCCGGCTGAAACCAGGCTATCTGGCCGATCTGGTGGTGCTGTCGGCCGATATCGAGGCAACTGAACCGGCTTCCTTGCACAAGGTGCGTTCGGTCAGCACCATCTGCGGCGGCAAGATCACTTACCGGGGTTGATGATGGCGCTGACTATGGCATGGGGCTTGCGTTCTGAACCGAGATCCAGATGCATGGTTGCCAAGCCGACCGGCATATGCTGACAATCGAATGGGAACTGGATCCGCCATCAAGAGCGGACATGAAAATGGGGTAATGCGTGCCGGATCAACCGGGTAAGAGTGCAATCGAGGTCCGCAGCGTCCGCAAGGTGTTCGGTACCGGGGACGCACAAGTCGCCGCTCTCGACACGGTTTCGGTGTCGATCCGCGAGAACGAGTTCTTCACGCTGCTGGGGCCGTCGGGCTGCGGAAAGACGACGCTGCTCAGGCTGATCGCCGGCTTCGATTTTCCCAGCGAAGGCGAAATCCTGCTGCACGGCCACGACATCGCGCCGCTGCCGCCGTTCAAGCGGCCGGTCAACACCGTCTTCCAGTCCTATGCGCTGTTCCCGCACATGACAGTGGCCGAGAATATCGGCTTCGGGCTGGAGATGCTGGGCAAGCCGAAGACCGAAATCAAGGCGCGCGTCGCCGAGATGCTGAAGTTGGTCAAGATGGAGGCGCTGAGTGCCCGCCGCACCAGCCAGATCTCCGGCGGCCAGCAGCAGCGCGTCGCACTGGCCCGCGCGCTGGCGCCGCAGCCGAAAGTGCTGTTGCTCGACGAGCCGCTGTCGGCACTCGACTACAAGCTGCGCAAGGAAATGCAGATCGAACTGAAACGGCTGCAGCACCAGACCGGCATCACCTTCATCTTCGTCACCCATGACCAGGAAGAAGCGCTGACCATGTCCGACCGCATCGCCGTGATGTCGGCCGGCAAGATCCTGCAGGTCGGCACGCCCTGGGACATCTATGACAAGCCGGCCGAGCGCTTCGTCGCCGACTTCATCGGCGAAACCAATTTCCTGACCGCGGCCATCACCGGCATCGGCAACGGCAAGGCGCGCGCGACACTAAAATCCGGCGCGACGATCGACGCGACGGTGGCTGAGGGCTTCCAGCCGAAGGAGAATGCGACGCTGGTGGTCAGGCCGGAACACGCCAAGCTGACCGGCGGCAAGGGCGATCTTTCCGGAACCGTCGAAAACATCGTCTATTTCGGCACCGACACGCATATTCATGTCCAACTGGACAGCGGCGAAGCCTTCACCGTGCGCCAGCAGAACACGCGCAGCGCAGGCTGCGGTTTCGAGCGGGGCGACAAGGTCGGCGTCTCGATCGGCAACGACGCCGCGCAAGTGCTGAGGGATTGATGGCAGTCACGTTTTCCCAAGCTGCATTGTTCGAAGCAGAGGCGGAGAAGGCCAGCGCCAGGCGCCACCGCCTGCTTTCGTTACCAGCTTTGATAATCATCGGCATTTTCGGCGTGCTGCCGCTTCTCATCATCCTCATCTATTCATTTCTTGCCGCAGCACCTTACGGCGGCGTGCAGTGGAAGTTCTCGACAGACGCCTATCTGAACTTCCTGTTCCAGCGCGATATTTTCGACGACACGCTGCAGTTTACGCCGGATTTTCTGATTATCTATCTGCGCTCGTTCGTCTTCGCCGTGGTGACGACGGTCATCTGCCTGCTGCTCGGCTTTCCGACAGCCTATTTCATGGCCACGCGACCGCCGGCGCAGCGCAACTGGTGGGTGCTGCTGATCACCATCCCGTTCTGGTCGAACCTGCTGGTGCGCACGCTCGCCATCATGTTCATCATCCGCGACGAGGGCCTCATCAACAACGCACTGATGGCTCTGGGGGTGATCGAGAAACCTATCACCATGCTCTACACCAACTTCGCCATCCAGCTCGGCCTGTTGTACTCGTTCCTGCCGTTCATGGTGCTGCCGCTCTATTCCAGCCTGGAGAAGCTGGATTTCCGGCTGGTCGAGGCCGCCTACGATCTCTATGCGACCCGTCGGCAGGTGCTATGGCGGGTGATCATCCCGCTGTCGCTGCCCGGCATCATCGCCGGCTGCCTGCTTGTGTTCATTCCGGCCCTCGGCGCCTATGTGACGCCGCTGATCCTCGGCGGCGGTATCCACCTGATGATCGGCGATCTCATCGCCCAGCAATTCGGCTCCGGGCGCAACTGGCCGCTCGGCTGCGCGCAGGCGCTGATCCTGATGGCAGCGGTGCTGGTCGCGCTCTACTTCTATGTCCGCAACACGTCGGGGAAGATGAGGCATGGCTGACCCCCGCAGCGCCGATATCAAGGACCAACCGGGCTTCCGCTCGATCGCCATCATCTGCCTTTGCGTGCTCTACGCGCCGATCCTGATCCTGATGATCTTTTCGCTGAACACCGGGTCGCTGGTCACTCGTTGGGAAGGCATCGGCTTTAGTTGGTATGGCAGTGCGCTGCTCAACGAGGAATTCCACAACGCCGCCAAGAACACGCTGATCATCTCGGTGAGCGCCACCATCATCTCGACGATCGCGGCGACGCTGGCGGCGATCGGCATGACCCGGGTGAAGCCGTGGCGCGGGCTGTCGGCCGCCTTCATGGTCATCAACCTGCCGCTGATGGTGCCGGAAATCATTACGGCGGTGGCAACGCTCTCGTTCTTTGCGCTGATCGCGGGCACTCTCGGGCTCAATTTCGGCATCGGCAATCTGATCCTCGCCCACACCGTCTTTTGCATTCCTTTCGCCTATATGCCGATCCGGGCGCGTCTCGAGGACATGGATCTGACGCTCGAAGCTGCCGCGGCCGATCTCTATGCCACGCCCTGGCATGCTTTCCGGCGCATAACGCTGCCATTGCTGGTTCCCGGCATCCTGTCGGGTGGGGCGCTCGCCTTCATCGTCTCCTTCGACGATTTCACCATCACGCAGCTGGTCGCCGGCCCCGGGCAGACGACGCTGCCCCTCTACATCTGGAACCAGATCAGGCGGCCGATGACGCCGGAGATCAATGCCATCTCCACCATCCTGCTGCTGGTGTCGATCCTGTTCGTCTCGATATCGTTCCTGATCGCGCGCCGCCGCGCCAAGTGAGTCAATGGGAAGGCAAAGGAGACTGTGATGTCTAGGAAACTGATGGCTGCCGTTTCGACGGCAGCACTTTTATGGGCAGTACCTGCACTCGCCGATGGTGAGCTGCACATCTACAATTGGGGTGATTACACCAACCCCAAGCTGATCGAGAAATTCGAAAAACAATACAACGTCAAGGTGACGCTGGACGACTACGATTCCAACGAGACCATGCTGTCGAAGGTGCGCGCCGGCAATTCCGGCTACGACATCGTCGTCCCGTCCGACTACACCGTGAAGATCATGATCGATGAGGGCCTGCTCGAAAAGACCGAGCCCAATGCGATGCCGAACGGCAAGAACCTCGACCCGCGCTTCGTCGACATCTACTGGGATAGTGGCCGTCACTACACCGTGCCGTGGCAGTTCGGCACCACCGCGTTCGAAGTCAACACCGACAAATACAAGGGCGACATCGACACGCTGGCAATCCTGTTCGACCCGCCGGACGAGTTGAAAGGCCAGATCAACATGCTCGACGATGTCAACACCGTGATGCACGCGGCCGAGCGCTATGCCGGCGTGCCGCGTTGCGGCGCCGACAAGGCCAATCTGAAGAAGGTCAACGACATTCTCATGGCCGCCAAGCCGTCATGGAAGACCTTCAGCTACGACACCATCACCAAGATCACCTCGGGCGATGTGATCGTCACGGAGGCGTGGAACGGCGCAACCTATCGTGCGCGCCAGAAAATTCCGGCGATCAAATACGCCTATCCCAAGGAAGGCATCGAAGGCTGGATGGACAATGTGGCCGTGTTGAAGGGCGCGAAGAACCTTGAAAATGCGAAGCTGTTCCAGGACTTCGTCATGGCTCCGGAAAACGCGGCGCTGATTTCGGAATTCGCCGGCTACGACAACGGCATTACCGGCAGTCACAAGTTCCTGTCGCCGGATTTCGCCAGCGCGCCGGAAATCAATCCACCGGCTGGTGCGCCGACTGCGGAATTCGTGCCACCTTGCCCACCGGAAGTGGTCGAGATCTACAACAAGATCTGGACCAATCTGCGCAAATAGGCTCGACGTGGGATCGATCGAAGGGAGGCTTCGGCCTCCCTTCTTTGCGACAAGGGGATTGGATGAAATCTTATCGCAACAGCGAACCGGCGCCGCCGATCATGCAGGGTTCGCCGCCGCGGATGGTGCCGCCGAAGCTCGACTGGGACCGGCCGCCATGGAATCGTTGGGCGTTCCAGCACATCCGCGAATTTCTGCCGACCGTCGAAGTCTGGCGCGGCAATGGCCATCGGCATCGCTTCGAGCGCGCCGAGGTCGATCTCGACGCGCTGTCGGTGAATGACAGCATGGGGCAGCCGACGACGCTCGCCGGACTGCTCGATGAGACCTATACGGACGGGTTTCTCGTGCTCAAGGACGGCAAGGTCGCCTATGAGCGCTATTTCAACGGCATGGCCGAACGGACGCTGCATCTATCACAGTCGATGGCGAAGTCTGTCACGGCCTCGGTGTTCGGCATACTGGTCGGGCGCGGGCTGATCGATCCGGCCTTGCCGGTGACGGCCTATCTGCCGGAGCTGGAAGCGACCGGCTGGGCAGGCGCCAGCGTGCAGCATGTGCTCGACATGACGAGCGGGGTGCGCTTTTCCGAGGAATACACCGACCCCTATTCCGATATCGGCCAGGTCGATGTCGCCACCAGCTGGAAGCCGGTGCCGCCGGGCAGCGATCCGGCCTTCCGCTGGCCATCGCATATGTTCGAACTGATCCTGGGGGTCAAGGAAAAGAGCCGGCCGCACGGCGCTGCCTTCGAATACCGCTCGATCGAGACCGACGTGCTTGCCTTCATCATGGAACGGGTGAGCGGCAAACGGCTGGCGCAGCTGGTTTCGGACGAACTCTGGCAAAAACTCGGCGCCGATGAAAGTGCCTGCTTTACCGTCGACAGCGCCGGTTATGCGGTCGCCGACGGGGGCTTCAACGCCACGCTGCGCGACTATGGCCGCTTCGGCCAGCTGATCCTCGACAATGGGGGCGGCATCGTGCCGGCCGACTGGATCGAGGCGACGCGCAATGGCAGGCATGGACCGGATTTCAGTCCCAGCCTGCCGGAAGGCAGCTACCGCAACCAGTTCTGGATCGAGGACCCGCGCTCGCGCGCGCTGATGTGCCGGGGCGTGTTCGGGCAGCTGATCCACATCGACTGGAATATGAAAATGGTCGTGGTGAAGCTTTCGAGCTATCCGGATTTTACCAACGTCGCCTATTCGGTGGCCACTCTGAAAGCCGTGCACGCCATTGCCGCGGCGCTCGCCTAGAACGCCAAAGACCCGGAAGGAAGCGCCTATGGCTGGCAAGACCGCGTTCGAGACCAGGTATGGCTTTGCCCGCAATGAGGTTCTGCTCGGCAACTGGCGGGAAAGCCCGTTCAGCCGGTGGTCGTTCCAGAATGTCGGCGAGCTGGTGCCGAGCGCTGCCGTGGCGGCAAGGCCGGGCAGCAGCGAGGCGCCGGCGCAGGATTTCGGCGGGCTACTTGGCGAAAAGGTCGCTCTTGCAGGCGGCGCGGAGACGGTCGCGGCTTTTCTCAGGCGCTCCGATACCGACGCGCTGACGATCATGAAACGCGGCAAATTCGTCGGCGACTGGTTCGCGCCGCATATGGAGTTTGGGGCGCGCCACATCGTCTTTTCGATCAGCAAGTCGCTGACCGCCATTGTTGCCGGCATATTGGAAGGCGAGGGGATTTTCGATCCGCAGGCACCGGTAAGCCGCTATCTGCCCGAAGCCGCCGGCTCGGCCTATGGCGATGCGCGTGTGCGGCACGTGCTCGACATGAGTGTCAGCCTCGATTTCGAAGAGGCCTATCTCGATCCGGAAAGCGCCTTCGCCCGCTACCGCCGCGCCATGCTGTGGAATCCGGGCGGGGGCATCGAGAGCCTGGCCACTTTCCTCATGACGCTGCAGGGCCTGGCCGAGCCGCATGGCCGGACGTTCCGCTACCGCTCGCCCAATTCCGACCTGCTCGGCATCCTGCTCGAACGTGCGTCGGGCCGGCGCTTCGCCGATCTGATGCGCGAAAAATTATGGGAGCCTCTCGGCGCCGTCAGCGACGCCTCGGTGACAGTCGACACGGAAGGCACGGCGCGCACTGCCGGCGGCATTTCGGTGACGCCGCGCGACCTTGCACGCGTCGGCGAGATGATGCGGCAAGGCGGCGTGGCCAATGGCCGCCGCGTCGTCCCGGAAGCCTGGATGCGTGACACGACCGAAACTGGCGGTGACGCCGGGGCCTGGCGGCGCGGCACGATGGCGTTCCTGTTTCAGCGTGGCCGCTATCGCAACAAATGGTACCAGACGGGCGCGGCAAGCGGCGCCTTCTGCGGCATCGGCATCCACGGCCAGTGGCTTTACGTCAATCCGAAGGCCGAAATGGTAATCGCAAAGATGTCGTCGCAGCCGGTACCGGTCGACGATCCGCTCGATCTGGATATGATTTCTTTCTTCGAGGCGCTGAGCCGGATGGTCTGATCCATCCAGACGCCCCGACCTTTCCTGTGGACCTCTCGCCGGGTTGAAAATGGCGCAGTTGGCGCGGCAGTGCTCTGCGCCTATGGTCGCTGCTCGTTTCGACTAGCGACAGGTACGACATGGCAGCCGACATCAAGCGCATCGCAACCATCATAGCCGCCGAGATCGCCGCCCGGCCCGAGCAGGCCGCGGCGGCGATCGGCTTGCTCGATGACGGTGCGACCGTGCCGTTCGTGGCGCGCTACCGCAAGGAGGTCACCGGCGGCCTCGACGACACGCAGCTGCGCGACCTCGCCGAGCGGCTCGCCTATCTGCGCGAACTCGACGCGCGCCGCGACACCATCCTTGGTTCGATCCGCGAGCAGGGCAAGCTGACCGAGGAGCTCGAAGCAAAGATCGCTGCAGCCGCTACCAAGGCCGAACTCGAAGACATCTACCTGCCTTACAAGCCGAAGCGCCGGACCAAGTCCGAGATCGCACGCGAGCGCGGGCTCGGGCCTCTGGCGGAAGCTATTCTCGCCGACCGTACGGCTGTACCCGCCGAGCTGGCGCTGGCCTACATCAGCGAGGACGTGGCCGACGCCAAGGCGGCGCTCGAGGGTGCGCGCGACATCCTGTCCGAACAGTTCGCCGAGAATGCCGACCTGGTCGGCAGATTGCGGACCTACATGAAGGAACGCGCCTTCCTGCGCTCGCGCGTCGTCGACGGCAAGCAGGAGGCCGGCGCGAAATTTTCCGACTATTTCGACCATGTCGAGCGCTGGGCCAACGTGCCGAGTCATCGCGCGCTGGCCATGTTGCGCGGCCGCAACGAGGAGGTTCTGTCGCTCGACATCGAAGTCGATGCCGATGACGCCTCTCCGGTGAAACCGGTTGAGCGGATGATCGCCGACGCCTACGCCATCGGCCGCCAGTTGCCGGGAGACCGCTGGCTGATGGAGGTCGCCGGCTGGACCTGGCGCATAAAGCTGTCGCTGCACCTGACGCTCGATCTGATGCGCGATCTGCGCGAGCGGGCCGAAGAAGAAGCCATCCATGTCTTCGCCCGCAATCTCAAGGATTTGCTGCTTGCCGCGCCCGCCGGCTCGCGGCCGACGATGGGGCTCGATCCGGGCATTCGCACCGGCGTCAAGGTGGCGGTGGTGGACGGCACCGGCAAGCTGCTGGCGACGACAACGGTCTATCCGTTCCCGCCGAAGAACGACGTGCGCGGCACGCAGGCCGAACTGGCCAAGCTCATCCGGCTGCACAAGGTCGAGCTGATCTCGATCGGCAATGGTACCGGCAGCCGCGAGACCGAAAGGCTGGTGGCCGACATGCTGGCTGATATGCCTGCCGGGTCCGGGCCGAAGCCGCTCAAGGTGATCGTCAGCGAAGCCGGTGCCTCGGTCTATTCCGCCTCGGCAGCGGCGGCAGCTGAATTTCCAGGCCTCGACGTGTCGCTGCGCGGGGCGGTGTCAATCGCGCGGCGCCTGCAGGATCCGCTCGCCGAACTGGTCAAGATCGAGCCCAAGTCGATCGGCGTCGGCCAGTACCAGCACGACGTCGATCAGTACCGCCTCGGCCGCTCGCTGGAAGCCGTGGTCGAGGATGCGGTCAACGCCGTCGGCGTCGATCTCAACACGGCGTCCGCACCGCTTCTGGCGCGCGTTTCGGGTCTCGGCGCATCGCTGGCCGAGGCGATCGTTGCGCATCGCGATGCCTCCGGCCCGTTCGCCAGCCGCCGCGAACTGTTGAAGGTCTCCCGCCTTGGACCCCGCGCGTTCGAGCAATGCGCCGGCTTCCTGCGCATTCCAAACGGCAGCGAACCCCTCGATGCCTCGGCCGTGCATCCGGAGGCCTATGGCGTTGCCAAGAAGATCGTCGCGGCCTGCGGGCGCGACGTCCGCTCGCTGATGGGCGACAGCGCCGCACTCAAGGCGCTCGATCCGCGCGTCTTCGTCGATGAGCGCTTCGGCCTGCCGACGGTGCGCGACATCCTGGCGGAGCTGGAAAAGCCCGGCCGCGATCCGCGCCCCGGCTTCAAGACCGCGACCTTTGCCGACGGCATCGACGACATCAAGGATCTGAAGCCCGGCATGCAGCTTGAAGGCACCGTCACCAATGTCGCGGCCTTCGGCGCCTTCGTCGATATCGGCGTGCACCAGGACGGATTGGTGCACGTCTCGCAACTGGCCGATCGGTTCATCAAGGACGCGCATGAGGTGGTCAAGGCCGGCGACGTGGTCAAGGTGCGTGTCGTCGATGTCGATATCAAGCGCAAGCGCATCGGCCTGTCGATGCGCAAGGATGGTGGCGGTGGCGCACCGAAGCCGCGCGACAATGGCGGCAGGCCGGTGCCGCGCGCGCCCGCGCCCCAACGCCAGCCGGAGCGGCCGGTGCAGCAGGGCGCGTTCGGCGCCGCTTTGGCCGATGCGTTGAAGCGGAAGTAATTTCGCGAGCCGGGCTGCGCCGCCAGGTCAGACGGCGGCGCTCGACATTGATGATCCATCACCAATGCTCATGGATCGGCGAAGCTATTTCGTTTGATTTTTTCAGGACGGGAGCCGATAAGCCGCGCGTTTCAAAATTTCTGTTTCGATGCATGTCGTTATCCCCAAGCTGCGGAACACCCTCGGGTCAGGCCCGCGGGCAAGCTTTGGGCGACATGCATGAGTTTGGGAGACCGAGAGCCATGGCCGCCGACAAGAACGCATTCGTCTGGGATGATCCTTTCCTGATCGAGGACCAGCTTTCGGAGGACGAGCGCATGGTGCGCGATGGCGCCGCGGCGTTTGCCGCCGACAAGCTCGCTCCGAAGATCGAGGAAGCCTATCTCGAGGAGAAGACCGACGCCGGGATCTTTCGCGAGATGGGCGAGGCCGGACTGCTCGGCATCACCATCCCCGAGGAATATGGCGGGCTCGGCGCCAACTACGTCACCTACGGGCTGGTCGCGCGGGAAGTGGAACGGATCGACTCGGGCTATCGCTCGATGATGAGCGTGCAGTCGTCGCTGGTGATGTATCCGATCCATGCCTATGGCTCGGAAGAGCAGCGCAAAAAATACCTGCCGAAGCTGGCGTCGGGCGAATGGATCGGCTGCTTCGGCCTGACCGAGCCGGATGCCGGCTCCGATCCGGGCGGCATGAAGACGCGGGCCGAAAAGACCGCGAGCGGCTACAGGATCTCCGGCTCGAAGATGTGGATTTCCAACGCGCCGATCGCCGACGTGTTCGTCGTCTGGGCAAAGTTGTCCGACGAAAGTGGGGGCGCGCATGACAACCAGATTCGCGGCTTTGTCCTGGAAAAGGGCATGAACGGGCTATCGGCGCCGAAGATCGGCGGCAAGCTGTCGCTGCGAGCCTCGATTACCGGCGAAGTGGTGATGGAAGGCGTCGAGGTCGGCGAGGACGCGTTGCTGCCCAATGTCTCGGGTCTCAAGGGACCGTTCGGCTGCCTCAACCGGGCGCGCTACGGAATTTCCTGGGGCGCCATGGGCGCGGCCGAGGATTGCTGGCACCGCGCCCGCCAGTATGGCCTCGACCGCAAGCAGTTCGGCAAGCCGCTGGCCGGTACGCAGCTTTTCCAGAAGAAGCTCGCCGACATGCAGACCGAGATCGCGCTCGGCCTGCAGGGCAGCCTGCGCGTCGGGCGGCTGATGGATGAAGGCAAGATGGCGCCGGAGATGATCTCGCTCGTCAAGCGCAACAATTGCGGCAAGGCGCTCGACATCGCCCGCCAGGCCCGCGACATGCATGGCGGCAATGGCATCCAGATCGGTTATCACGTCATGCGCCACGCCCAGAACCTGGAAACCGTCAACACCTACGAGGGCACGCATGACGTGCATGCGCTGATCCTCGGACGGGCGCAGACCGGGTTGCAGGCATTCTTTTAGGGTTCAGGCTCCGCTTCCAGGATGCCCGTGCCTGGTATCTCCCCTCGCAAAGCGGGAGATCGGCAACTTTCGTCGACCATGCCACATTTTGTTCTTGCTTTGTGCCGGCAGCTATGCTACTAATCTGGGTATGGTGCTAATTGGCTCCAACGACCCGCCCGCCGAGGCGGGTTTTTTCTTTTCCGCTCTTTTCGACGAAGCATCGCGTGTGCTGCCGATCATCGATATCGGCGGGAAGCGCCCGGTGCTGACCCGCCGGACTTCGGCTCTGCAGCGTTGCAACGTCTTGCCGCCACACTGCGGAATCCCGGGGTCGGCGCTCCGTTTCGTGAAGCTGTGAAAGCTGCTTGATTTAGGTGCAGCGCAACATCTCTGCTTGGAGAATGGTCAGCATTCGTGTCAGGGTTCAGCGAACTCCTTTTGAAACGCCGACTTCAGGGGCACCATGGCAATTCTGGCAGCCGTCTATCACCTGACCCACTACAAATACGACCGGCCGGTCGTCTTGGGCCCGCAAGTCATAAGGTTGCAGCCTGCGCCGCATTCCCGCACCAAGGTGCTCAGCCATTCGCTGAAGGTCGGGCCGGCAAATCACTTCGTCAATCTGCAGCAGGACCCCTACGGCAATTTCCTGGCCCGCTTCGTCTTTCCCGAGCCGGTGACGGAGTTGAAGATCGAGGTCGATCTCGTTGCCGACATGACGGTCTACAATCCGTTCGATTTCTTCGTCGAACCGTCGGCCGAGACGTTTCCATTCGAATACCCCGAAGAGATCCGGGACGATCTGACCATCTACCGAACGCCGGAACCGGCGGGGCCGCTGTTGGAGGCATTCCTGAAAACCATCGCGCGCCACCCGACCAACACCGTCAATTTTGTCGTCGACCTCAATGCGCGGCTGCAGCGCGAGATCGCCTATATCGTGCGCATGGAAACCGGCGTCTTCTCGCCCGAGGAAACGCTGGCCGCCGGCAAGGGGTCGTGCCGCGATTCGAGCTGGCTCCTGGTGCAGATACTGAGGAACCTCGGCATCGCCGCGCGTTTCGTCTCCGGCTACCTGATCCAGCTCAAACCCGACCTCGTTGCGCTCGACGGGCCGCCCGGCACGGCGACCGATTTCACCGACCTCCATGCCTGGTGCGAGGTGTATCTGCCGGGCGCCGGCTGGATCGGCTTCGACCCGACCTCCGGCCTGCTCACCGGCGAAAGCCATGTGCCGCTCGCGGCAACGCCCCATTTCCGCAATGCCGCGCCGATCTCCGGCATGGCGAGCTTCGCCAATGTCGAATTCGGCTTCGACATGCGGGTAGACCGCATCGCCGAGCGTCCGCGCATTACCAAGCCGTTCTCCGACGAGAGCTGGCAGGCGCTGGACGCGCTGGGGGTCCAGGTCGATGCTGCGCTCCGGGCCGGCGATGTGCGGCTGACCATGGGCGGCGAGCCGACCTTCGTCTCGATCGACGATTTCGAGGCTGCAGAGTGGAACACCGCCGCCGTCGGGCCGACCAAGCGGGAAAAGGCCGATGCCCTGATCCGCCGGCTGCGCGAACGCTTCGCGCCGGGCGGCTTCCTGCATTACGGGCAAGGCAAGTGGTACCCCGGCGAAAGCCTGCCACGCTGGACCTTCTCGCTCTACTGGCGCACCGACGGCGAGCCGGTGTGGAGCGACCCGTCGCTGATCGCGCATGAAAAGAGCGAGGCGGATGTCGGACCGAAGCAGGCCGAAGGCCTGCTGACGGCGATCGCCGACGAACTCGGCATCGACAAGACGATGGTCAGCGAAGCCTATGAGGATCCCGCCGAATGGCTGCTCAAGGAAGGCAAGCTGCCGGACAACGTCGATCCTTCCAATTCGAAGCTGGAGGACCCCGAGGAGCGCAGCCGCATGGCGCGGGTGTTCGAACGCGGGCTGACCAAGCCGTCGGGCTATGTGCTGCCTGTCCAGCGCTGGAACAGCCAGGCGTCCGGACCGCGCTGGCGCTCGGAGAAGTGGAAGACGCGGCGCGGCAGGCTGTTCCTGGTGCCCGGCGATTCGCCGGTCGGCTACCGCCTGCCGCTCGGCACGCTGCCCTATGTGCCGCCGGCGCAGTTCCCCTACATAGTCCCGGTCGATCCATCGCTGCCGCGCGGACCATTGCCGGCGCGCGAGGCGATCTTGCCCGGTTCTGCTTCTCCGGCCGAACTGGAGGGCGCCGACGAGATGGCACGACGCCAGCAGGCGGTATCCTTTACGGCCGTTACCGGCCAGCAGGACCGCGTCGAACAGGAGATCACCGAGATCGGCGGCGCCGGGCGCACGGCGCTTTCGGTCGAGCCGCGCGACGGACGGCTTTGTGTGTTCATGCCGCCGGTCGAGGCGCTGGAGGATTATCTCGAACTGGTGGCGGCGGCTGAGAACGCGGCAAGGGCGATCGGCCTGCCGGTGCATATAGAAGGCTACGGCCCGCCGCACGATCCGCGCCTCAATGTCATCCGTGTCGCACCCGATCCCGGCGTCATCGAGGTCAATATCCACCCCGCTGCGAATTGGCAGGATTGCGTGGCGACGACCACGGCGATCTACGAAGAGGCGCGGCAGACGCGGCTTGGCGCCGACAAGTTCATGATCGACGGCCGCCACACCGGCACCGGCGGCGGCAACCACGTCGTCGTCGGCGGCGCAACGCCCAATGACAGTCCGTTCCTGCGCCGCCCCGACCTGTTGAAGAGCCTGGTGCTGCAATGGCAGCGGCATCCGTCGCTGTCCTATCTGTTCTCCGGCCTGTTCATCGGCCCGACCAGCCAGGCGCCGCGCTTCGACGAGGCGCGCCACGATTCGCTTTACGAACTCGAAATCGCGATGGCGCAGGTGCCGCATCCGGACAAGGGCGCGGCACCCCTGCCGTGGCTGGTCGACCGGCTGTTCCGCAATCTTCTGACAGACGTGACCGGCAATACCCATCGCTCGGAAATCTGCATCGACAAGCTGTTTTCGCCGGACGGGCCGACCGGCCGGCTCGGGCTGGTCGAATTCCGCGGCTTCGAGATGCCGCCCAACGCGCGCATGAGCCTGGCGCAGCAATTGCTGGTGCGCGCCATCATCGCCCGGGCCTGGAAGAACCCGCTCGACGGCCGCTTCGTGCGCTGGGGCACTTCGCTGCACGACCGTTTCATGCTGCCGCATTATGTATGGGCGGATTTTCTCGATGTGCTGGACGACCTCAAGCTGAACGGCTTTGCGTTCCGTCCGGAATGGTTCGATGCCCAGCTCGAATTCCGCTTCCCGTTCTGCGGCGACGTCCAGCATGCCGGCGTCAAGCTGGAGCTCAGGCAGGCGCTCGAGCCGTGGCACGTGATGGGCGAGCAAGGCGCGATCGGCGGCACCGTACGGTTTGTCGATTCCTCCGTCGAAAGGCTGCAGGTGAAGACCGAGGGGCTCAACCCGGAGCGTCACGCCGTCGTCTGCAACGGCCGCGTCGTGCCGATGAAGGTGACCGACAACCGCGAGATCGCGGTGGCCGGCGTGCGCTTCAAGGCCTGGCAGCCGGCGTCCGGCCTGCATCCGGCGCTGCCGGTCAACACCCCGCTGGTCTTCGACATCTATGACCGCTGGTCGGGCCGCGCAGTCGGCGGCTGCGTCTACCATGTCGCACATCCCGGCGGGCGCAGCTATGACACCTTCCCGGTCAATGGCAACGAAGCGGAGGCGCGGCGGCTCGCTCGCTTCGAGCCGCGTGGCCATACGCCGTCCAGCTATGTGCTGCGCAACGAAGAAGCCTCTGAAGATTTCCCGATGACCCTTGACCTTCGGCGGCCGCAAAGACTCTGATCAGCCATGGCGAAGGGGAATCACAAAAGGCTGCGCAGCAAGCCGCAGACCCACAGTCTGCTGGAGCACTACCAGCCGATCGACGGCGTCGTCGACGAGATGGTCGATGCGTCGGGCAATCCGCGGCCGGCCTGGCGGCACTTCATCGAGTCGCTGGAGGACCTGGGGCCGGAAAAGCTTGCCCAGCGCTTCGCCCGCGCCGACCAGTACCTGCGCGACGCCGGCGTCTACTACCGCGTCTATGACAAAGCCGGCGCCAACGAGCGGGAATGGCCGCTGGCGCATGTGCCGCTGCTGATCGAGGAGCAGGAATGGGCTGACATCAGCGCCGGCCTGGTCCAGCGCGCCGATCTGTTCGAGGAGACCATCGCCGACATTTACGGGCCGAACCGGCTGGTCGAGAAAGGCATTCTGCCGGCCGGATTGATCGCGGCCAGCCCGGAATATTTGCGGCCGGTCGTCGGCACCAGGCCGGCGAGCGGCCATTTCCTGCATTTCTGCGCCTTCGAGCTCGGTCGTGGCCCGGACGGCCGCTGGTGGGTGCTTGGCGACCGCACACAGGCGCCGTCGGGCGCCGGCTTTGCGCTGGAAAACCGCGTCGCCACCACAAGGGCGCTGTCCGACATCTACGGCGAAATGCATGTGCACCGCCTGGCCGGCTTCTTCCGTCGCTTCCGCGACGCGCTGATCGGCATGGCCAGGCAAGCCGGCGGCCGTGTCGCCATCCTGACGCCGGGACCGCTGAACGAAACCTATTACGAACATGCCTATATCGCCCGCTATCTCGGCATCATGCTGCTCGAGGGCGAGGACCTGACCGTCTCCGGCGGCAGGCTGATGGTGCGCACGGTTTCGGGGCTGATGCCGGTGAGCGTCTTGTGGCGGCGGCTCGACGCCGCCTTCGCCGATCCGCTTGAATTGCGGCCGGACTCGCAGATCGGCACGCCGGGGCTGGTCGAGGCGGTTCGGCAAGGGGCGGTTTCGGCCGTCAATGCACTGGGCTCCGGCCTGATGGAGACGCGCGCGTTGCTCGCCTTCCTGCCCAAGATTTCGCGCGCCCTGCGCAACGAGGAACTGCTGCTGCCGACGGTCGCGACATGGTGGTGCGGGCAGGAGACGGAGCGTGAACATGTGCTCGCCAACATCGATAGCATGGTGATCGGCCCGGCGCTGTCGACGCGGCTTGCCTTCGAGGACGACGGCTCGACCAAGCTCGGGTCGGCGCTGTCGGTCGAGGAACGGGCCGAACTGGTCGCCAGGATCGAACGGGACGGCGGCGACTTCGTCGGCCAGGAAGCGGTGACGCTGTCGACCACGCCTGTCTATGTCGGCGGTTGGCTGGAGCCGCGGCCGGCAAGCCTGCGCGTCTATCTGGCGCGGACGCCGGAAGGCTGGACCGTGATGCCGGGCGGGTTTGCCCGTGTCGGCTTTTCGCTCGACCCGACGGCCATCGCCATGCAGCGCGGCGGCCAGGCGGCGGATGTCTGGGTGGTCAGCGACAGGCCGGTCGAGCGCGAGACACTGCTGCCGCAGGAGCACGACAGCTTCACCCGAACCCTGCCGGGCAGCCTGCCCAGCCGCGCGGCTGAGAACCTGACATGGCTCGGCCGCTATATCGAGCGATCGGAAGACACGGTGCGCATCCTGCGCGCCTACCATGTGCGGCTGGCCGAGACATCCGATCCCGAGATGCCGCTGCTCGCCGATATCAGCGACTATCTCGCGCCGTTCGGCATCGACGTCGAGACGGCAATCCCATTGGGGCTCATCGGCACGCTGGACAGCGCCGTTTACAGCGCCGGGCAGATCCGCGACCGCTTCTCGCCCGATGGCTGGCTGGCATTGAAGGATCTGTCGAAGACCATCCATCAATTTGCCGCGACCGTGGCGCCGGGCGACGACGCGACAAGGGCAATGACGGTCATCCTGCGCAAGCTGGCCGGGTTTTCCGGCCTGCTGCACGAGAACATGTACCGCTTTGCCGGCTGGCGTTTCCTGGAAATCGGCCGCAGGCTCGAACGCGGCATCCAGATCGCCCGCACGCTCGCCCGGCTGACCGGAGCCCAGGCGCCGGAAGGTGCGCTCGACATGATGCTGGAGATCGGCGACAGCGTCATGACCCACCGTCGGCAGTATCCGGTGCAGGCGGGGCGGCGCACCGTGGTCGACCTTCTGGCGCTCGATCCGCTCAACCCGCGCTCAATCCTTTTCCAGCTCGAACGGCTGAAGGCCGAAATCGCGCTGCTGCCCGCTGTCGGCGCTGAAGGCCATATGTCGCCGGCGGCCAAGGAAATCCTGCAGCTCAACACGTCGATCGCCATCAAGGAGCCCTCGGACATGACGGCCAAGGCCCTCGGCGATCTCGCCAATGAAATCGGCGGGCTCTACAACAGCCTCGCCAAAGCCTATTTCGGGTAGAGACAGCATGCTCTACGACATCAGGCTTCACCTGCGTTACGACTATGATGCGGCGGCCGGCGGTGGCCGCCATCAGGTGCGCGTGCTGCCGCCGACCATCCCTGGCGTGCAGCGCGTCATCGCCGCTTCACTGTCTTTTGTGCCGGCGCCCAGCGAACGTTCCGACTTTTCCGACTTTTTCGGCAACAGTGTCACCTCGATCGCCTTTCGTGACGCGCATGATGCGCTCGACATCAGGATGAGCGCGCGTGTTTCAGTGTCGCGGCCCGAACCCGGGCTCGACGTATCGCCGGACATACGCCGGCTGAGGGAAGAACTCGGCGCAGTGCACTCGCTGGCGCCGGCTTCGCCGCATCACTTTCTGGCCGCCAGCGATCATGCCGGCATCGACGCGGCAATCACTGCCTATGCGAAAGGCAGTGCCGGCGGTTCGACAGTCGGCACGGCCATGGCTCTGTGCAACCGCATTCACCGCGATTTCACCTATGACGGCGAGGCGACCACCGTGCAGACGCGGGCCAGCGACGCCTTTGGCCTGAAGCGCGGCGTCTGCCAGGATTTCTCCCACATCATGATCGCCGGCCTGCGCGGCCTCGGTATTCCCGCGGGCTATGTCAGCGGGTTCCTGCGCACCATCCCGCCGCGCGGGAAGCCGCGGCTCGAAGGCGCCGACGCCATGCACGCCTGGGTCAAGGTGTGGTGCGGGCGCGATGCCGGCTGGCAGGAATTCGATCCGACCAATGGCATGCGGGCTAGCAACGACCATATCACGGTCGGCTACGGCCGCGATTACTCCGATGTGGCGCCGATCGTCGGCGTGCTGAAAACCACCGGTGGACAGGTCGGCGAGCAGGCGGTCGACGTCGTTCCGGTCGTGCTCGAAAAGGCGTGACGACGCACGTCTTCGACGCACGGCGACGTCGATAGGCTGTTCTGGGACCAAGAGATCAAGAGGCGTTGGAACCCGCAGCCGGCAAGCGGCTTATCTACGGAAATTCCGTGGAGAGGACATGCTGGACAAATCCGGGTCGTCGTCTGGCCAATCGGCTGTGAGGAAAGCTGCACCAAAAAACGCGGTGCCGCACAACGGAGCGCTGGAGAACGGCGCGCAAGCCTCGGCCGTTCGGGCCTCGCTCAACTATGTCACCGACACTGAACCCGGTATTCGCCGGCTGCGTTCGGGCAAGGGGTTCTCGTACAAAGGACCCGACGGGCGGATTGTCGACGGGGAGGCGCTGGCACGCATCAAGGCGCTCGCCATTCCACCGGCCTGGACGGATGTGTGGATCTCGCCGGATGCCGACGGTCACATCCAGGCGACCGGTCGGGACCAGCGCGGCCGCAAACAATACCGCTATCACCCGCACTGGGCGGAGGAGCGTGACGGCGTCAAATATTCGAGCCTGATTGCCTTCGCCGAAAGCCTGCCCGAACTGCGGCGGCAGATCGACGTCGATTTGCGCCGTCACGGCCTGCCGCTGGAACGCGTCGTTGCGGCTATCGTCTGGCTGCTCGACAACACGATGATCCGTGTCGGCAATGCCGCCTATGCCCGCGACAACAAGAGTTTTGGGCTGACCACGCTGCGTGACCGCCATGTCTACATCAAGGGCTCGAGCCTGCGCTTTGCCTTCATCGGTAAATCCGGCAAGGAATGGAGATTGAAACTTGTCGATCGCCGGATTGCCAAGGTCGTGCGTGGAGCGCAGGACCTGCCGGGCCAAAAACTGTTCCAGTATCTCGACGAGGACGGAAACAGGCATCCGGTGCGCTCAGACGACGTCAACCGCTATATCAGGGAAAATGCCGGAGCGGAGTTCAGCTCCAAGCACTTCAGAACCTGGGGTGGCACCATCCATGCGGCGTCGCTGTTTGCGCAAACCGAACGTCCGGAAAGCCAGGCGCAGCAAAAGCGGGTGATGAACAATGTCATCGACAAGGTTGCCGAGCGGCTCGGCAATACGCGCGCGGTTTGTCGCCAATGCTACATCCATCCGGAAGTGTTCCGCGCCTGGCCCGAAGGACGGCTGCTGGACGAAATGGCGGATGCCAACCAAGGCAAGCGCTCGATCGCCGGGCTCGACGACGAGGAGGCCTTGGTCTTGAGATGGCTGAAGGCGAGGGAATGACGCCGGACGGAGCGTATTTTTTTGTCGACGCCATGTCGGCATCGGTCCTAGTGTTTCGTCCTTTGACAGAGAAAAGGACGACCCATGCTCTACGCGATCCTCTGCTATGCTTCCGAAGACGTCGTCTGCTCCTGGAGCAAGGAGCAGGACGACGCCGTCATGGAAAAGCTTATCGGTGTGCAGGAAAAATATGCCCAGGCGGGCCGGCTTGGCCCGGTGGCGCGGCTCTTGCCGACGACCGCGGCGACGACGCTGAGGAAGGTCAAGGGCGAATCGATCGTCATCGACGGCCCGTTTGCCGAAACCAAGGAACAGTTCCTCGGCTTTTACACGCTCGAATGCGCCGACCTCGATGAGGCCGTCGACTTCGCGCGCGAGCTTTCCGAGGTCAACCCGAGCGGCGGCTCCTACGAAATCCGGCCGGTCTCGCTGTTCAATCCCGCCAAGGTTTCCGCATGACCGAACTCGCCTGGATCAGCACGGCAATCAGCACCGCTCGCCCGCAGGCGATGGGGGCATTGCTGCGCTACTTCCGCGACCTCGACGCGGCGGAGGAAGCATTCCAGGACGCCTGCCTGAGGGCACTGAACAACTGGCCGAAAAACGGTCCGCCGCGCGATCCGGCAGCCTGGCTGATCTTCGTCGGCCGCAACAGCGGCATCGATGCGGTGCGCAAGCGCGCCAAGCAGGCGCCGCTGCCGGAGGAGGACCAGATCTCCGATCTGGAGGATGCCGAGAGCGACGTCGCCGAGCGGCTGGACGGGGCGCATTACCGCGACGATATTTTGCGGCTGCTGTTTATCTGCTGCCATCCCGACCTGCCGGCCACACAGCAGATCGCGGTGGCGTTGCGCATCGTCTCCGGCCTGACGGTCAAGCAGATCGCCCGCGCCTTCCTCGTCGGTGAAAGCGCCATGGAGCAGCGTATCACGCGCGCCAAGGCGCGTATCGCCGACGCCGGGGTGCCGTTCGAGACGCCGGGAGCGGTCGAGCGCTCCGAACGGCTCGCCGCCGTCGCCGCCATGGTCTACTTGATCTTCAACGAAGGCTATTCCAGCAACAGCGGCGAGGCTTCGGCGCGTGCGCCGCTTTGCGAAGAGGCGATCCGGCTGGCCCGGCTGCTGCTCAGGCTGTTCCAGACCGAGCCGGAGATCATGGGGCTGACGGCGCTGTTGCTGCTGCAGCATGCACGCTCGCCGGCTCGCTTCGACGAGAACGGCGAGATCGTGCTGCTCGAAGACCAGGACCGCAGCCTGTGGAGCCGCAAGATGATCGATGAAGGCCTGGCGCTGGTTGACAAGGCGTTGCGCCATCGCAAGCCCGGTCCCTACCAGGTGCAAGCGGCGATCGCCGCACTGCATGCGCGGGCGGAAAAGCCCGAGGACACGGACTGGAACGAGATCGACCTGCTCTACGGACTGCTCGAGCAGATGCAGCCGTCGCCGGTGGTGACGCTCAACCGCGCCGTCGCGGTCTCCAAGGTGCGTGGACCGGAAGCCGCACTCGCCATGATCGAGCCGCTGGAGGGAAGGCTTTCCGGCTATTTCCATTTCTTCGGCCTCAAGGGCGGACTGCTGATGCAGCTTGGCCGCGGCGAGGAGGCGCGTGTCGCTTTCGACCGCGCTATCGCGCTCGCCAACACGGCCGCCGAGGCAGCGCATATCCGCATGCATATCGACCGGCTGATGAAAGAAAGCGCCGTGCGGGAAACCGCCAAGACGGCACACTGATTCGCTCTATCTGGCTGGTTCAACAGTCGGACGCCGGCTTGGACCATGCCGGGGTGGCGATTTCTCCCTGAAACGCGTAATGCCACGCCATGACAGCGCCTGGTGTGCCGACCGGCAGGGAGTGGGTATGGCGCAAGGCTTGGACCGACGCCATATGAGCGACGGGATCTGAAAGGGATGAAAATGACGATTGCGAAGGAAACGGCCGGGCTTCTGGCGAAACTGGGCGTTGCCGAGCGCGCGCTTACGGGCGGCGATCTTATCGTGCGCAGCCCGGTGACCGGCGAGCAGATCGCCGCGCTGAAGACCATCTCGCCGGCCGATGCGGCAACGACCATCGACAATGCCCACAAAGCTTTCCTGGCGTGGCGGCAGGTGCCAGCTCCCAAGCGTGGCGAACTGGTGCGGCTGCTCGGCGAGGAATTGCGCACACACAAGGCCGAGCTTGGCCGGTTGGTATCGATCGAAGTCGGCAAGATCCCATCCGAAGGTCTTGGCGAAGTGCAGGAGATGATCGACATCTGCGATTTCGCCGTCGGTCTTTCCCGGCAATTGTACGGCCTGACCATCGCCACCGAGCGTCCCGGCCATCGCATGATGGAGACCTGGCATCCGCTCGGTGTCGTAGGCGTCATCTCGGCCTTCAACTTTCCGGTCGCGGTGTGGTCGTGGAACGCAGCACTTGCGCTGGTCTGCGGCGACGCGGTGGTGTGGAAGCCGTCGGAGAAGACACCGCTGACGGCGCTCGCCTGTGAGGCGATTTTTGCACGCGCGGTAAAGCGTTTCGGTGCTGACGCGCCGCAGGGACTGGCGCCCGTGCTGATCGGCGATCGCGCCGTCGGCGAGATCCTGGTCGATCATCCCAGGGTGCCGCTGGTCTCGGCCACCGGCTCGACGCGCATGGGCAGGGATGTCGGCCCACGGCTGGCGAAGCGCTTTGCCCGTGCCGTGCTGGAGCTCGGCGGCAACAATGCCGGCATCGTCTGCCCGACGGCCGATCTGGACATGGCGCTCCGCGCTATCGCCTTCGGCGCCATGGGCACGGCCGGCCAGCGCTGCACGACGCTCAGGCGCCTGTTCGTGCATGAGAGCGTCTATGACCAGCTCGTTCCGCGCCTGAAGAAGGCTTATGAGAGCGTCTCGGTCGGCAATCCGCTGGAGACAAGCGCTCTGGTTGGCCCGCTGATCGACAAGGCTGCCTACGAGAATATGCAGAAGGCGCTGGAGGAGGCGGCTTCGCATGGCGGTAAGATAACCGGCGGAATGCGGGTCGAGAACGGTCACCCCGACGCCTACTATGTGCGTCCGGCGCTGGTCGAAATGCCGCGGCAGGTTTCGCCCGTGACAGAGGAAACCTTCGCGCCCATCCTCTATGTGATGAAATATTCGGAATTCGACACCGCGCTAGAAGAACACAATGCGGTGGGAGCGGGGCTGTCATCCTCGATCTTTACCCGCGACCTGCAGGAATCCGAGCGCTTTCTTAGCGTCGACGGATCGGACTGCGGTATCGCCAACGTCAATATAGGCACGTCAGGGGCCGAGATCGGCGGTGCCTTCGGTGGCGAGAAGGAAACCGGCGGCGGCCGCGAGAGCGGCTCCGATGCCTGGAAGGCCTATATGCGGCGCGCCACCAATACGGTGAATTATTCCAAGGCGCTGCCGCTTGCGCAGGGCGTGTCGTTCGACATCGATTGAAAAGCCAGACCTCCGTCGCGGCGGCGCGAAAGCCGCCACGACGGCGTTCGGCTCGCGGTTCAGCTGGCTTGCGAAGTTACAACACAGTTGTCGAAGGCTGCATCGATGATGGCGAGCTTGACCGCCTGGGCGGTCATGTATTCCTGATAGAACTCGCTCGACACCCACATGACCGAGTGACCGCGCTGGCCCAACCAGCCGACGCTGCCGAGTTCTTCGGCATCGCCCAATTTGCGTGACAGGTGGGTCCGGGAAAGCTTGAGCCAGTTCGCGAAATCTCCGATTGAGACGACACCGGTCGGGATTCGGCCCAGGTCGGCATGATCGGGGTCGACGCCGGACATCAGCCAATCCATGACGATGCCGCCATTGTCGAGCCAGGTGAATAAGGAAAAGGTCTGTCTCGGCTCCCGCACGGCATGCGACGAAAGCAGGCCGTCGGCCACCAGCGGCTGCAGTTTGGCGAGCATGTCCGGTTGTGCGACGAATGCAGCCAGTCGAAATCCGCTGTCCAGGCTGTCCAGCGTTCTGAGATGAGCCATGACCCAGCCGGCAACCGTCTCCAGAGTGCCCGCGGTCGGCTCAAAGGGGCGGATGCGCCCATATTTGATCGGCAGATGCCGGATGAAGCCGTAATGCAGCATCTCCTTCAGAAAGGCGTCGGCGGTGTTGCGGCTGGCCACCGAATGCCGGCAGATGTCGTCCATGAACCGTGCGGACGTAAGTCCCTTGCGATGATCGTCCGGCTCTCGATTGAAATACAAGGCAAGGCCGATATGGGCCATCAGCCAACGTTGTTGGGTGGCGAATACGGAGGCCAGCCGCGGGTTCGCTTCATAGGTCTGGAGAAGCGTCCGCGACTGAGCCTGGACATGGCGACGCAGCGCCGGATGGCGGGCAATGTCTTCAGAAACCAGCGCCATCCCCGCCGAGCCCAACCAAATTTGCAACTGGAAATACGATCACAATTTCAGCCTTCGCGGGTCGTGTCCAGAGCCGGCGCATCAGGATACGAGCCGAATCCCGCCGGCTGGTAGCTGAATTCCGCCACTTGATCGCCGAGGCTGATCTCGCGAGGCGCTGATCTCCCTGCAGAAGGCTAGCCCGCTCGAACCCGCCAATGATGGCCTCGCCCCGTCCAGCCCGTGCTCCCGCCGATGGCGACGCGGAACCAACACAAGCTTTGCTCGTTGAAGAACGCTGATTTGGACTGAGACTGTGAGGAACTACAAAATGGAGAATGGCCTTTTCGCCACGCCGCCTGCACCGTTACGGAAAACAGAGTCGGTTTGGCTACGGGCGCTCAAATGGCTGTTGCGCCGGGTGCGCAGCGCCTCCGACAGCTCCGGAACCATGTTGAAGCCAATCCTTTCCGGACCTGAGGATGATAGCGGGCCTACTCCGCCTCGACGCGCTTGAGGCTGATTGCACTGCGATCCTGACGCCAAAATAACCGGTCGCATGTCTTTTCATCACTGCCGCGACGGCGACAGCCATGACCGCTTCGAAGGCCTGCGACGGCGATGTGTTCGCCTGATGCAGCGGCGGGAGCGGCAGTGCCGCGTAACGGCGGGAACCATCGGGCGTGCTTGGCTATTAGATACAGGCGGCTGCTGGTCTGCCGGGCCAGGAGCCATAGCTATGATCATTAATCCCCCACCGGAAAGCGCCATCCCGGCATCCGTTCCGTCGGTCGATCCAAAAGCCGCCCCGACGCCTCGCAATGCCGAAGCGGAGGTCTTTTATATCGAGGCGATCCGCGAGCTTGTCACGACCGGCATCCCCTTTCTCGTCGCCGGCACCTATGCCGTAAGCGCCTATACCGGGATCACCCGCCTGACCAAGGATCTCGATATTTTCTGCAAGGCCGGCGACTGCCCGCGCATCCTCGCCCATTTCAAGCGGATCGGTTACGCCGTCGTGGTCGAGGACGACCGGTGGCTCGGCAAAGTGTTCAAGGGCACGCATTTTTTCGACGTCATTTTCGCCTCGATGAACGGCACAATGCCCGTCGACGACCTGTGGCTGGAGCACGCCCGTCAGGGCGAATTGCTGGGCAGCCAGGTGCGGATCATCGGCCCAACCGAGCTTATCTGGTCCAAAAGCTTCATCCAGGACCGCCGCCGCCACGATGGCGCCGACGTCGCGCACACCATCCTCAAGGCGCACGACCAGATCGATTGGCAAAGGCTGCTTTCCTACATGGAAGTCCATTGGGAAGTCTTGCTGATGCATCTCTTGAACTTCCGATGGATCTATCCGACGGAGCGAGACCGTGTGCCGGCGTGGCTGCTCGACGAATTGCTCGACCGGCTGGCCAAACAGCGCGAACTGCCGCCTTCCCGGATGCGGATCTGCCGCGGGCGCATGCTTTCACGAACCGACTATGAGATCGACGTCAAGGAATGGGGCTTTGCCGACGTCGGCGGTGAAGGAGAACATAGCAATGGCTGACGAGCTCGAAACTGCTTCGCCGAAGGCGGAAAACGGCAGCGCACTCAAAGTCGCCGCCATTGGCGATCTGCATGTCGGCAAGGAGGACCAGGCCTCGTACCGCGATCTTTTCGGCGAGATGTCGCGTGCAGCCCAGGTTCTCGTGCTGACGGGCGACCTTACCAATCTCGGCAAGCCTCGGGAGGCCGAAATCCTTGCCGAGGAACTGCGTGCCTGCACGATCCCGGTCGTCGCCGTACTTGGCAACCACGACTATGAGTCAGGCGCCGTCGAGCAGGTCACCGACATTCTGCGCCAGGCGGGCGTTCACCTGCTCGACGGCGAGGCGATAGAGATTCACGAGGTCGGGTTCGTTGGGGTCAAGGGTTTCGTTGGCGGTTTTGGGTCGCGCATGCTCGGCTCCTTCGGCGAACCGGCGATCAAGTCAATGGTGGCGGAAAGCGTGAACGAAGCGATGCGGCTTGAAAACGCAATGCGGCAGGTCCGCGCCAAACGCACGCTTGTCGTTCTGCACTACGCGCCTGTCGTCGAGACGGTCGAAGGCGAGCCGCTGGAGATCTTCCCGTTTCTCGGTTCGTCACGCCTGGCCGAGACAATAGACCGGTTCCAGGTCAGCGCGGTGGTGCATGGCCATGCGCATCGCGGCGCCTACGAGGGCCGCACACCGGGCGGGGCGTCGGTCTATAACGTTGCCATGCATGTGGCCAAGCCGACCGGCCGCCCCTACGCTGTGCTCGAAATCTAATAGGCTAGATGTTGAACGCCCGCTTCGGCGGAATATCGTTTTCATCCGGATTGGGAATGGGGTCCTCGTCGGGGAGCCTGTCGGGGTCCGGCTCACGCACGGGCTTGGGATCGGGGATGGGAGGCGGCGGCACCGGGGTCGGCATTGGCTCGGGTGTAGGAATAGTGGCCATCGTGATCATCTCCTCTTGGCGCAGAACAACGCAATGGGTCAGCTGGTTCCCGCCTTCTGGTCAGCCCATCTCCGGATTCGCCTGTCTGCTGCCCGACTTGCTTGATCGCAGCAGCAGAGCAAGCGGAACGAGCAGGGCGGTTGCCACCGCGCAGTAGCGGAAGACATCGACATAGGCGAGCAGCGTGGCCTGGCGGGCGATCAACTGGCCAAGCCAGCCGATCGCCTGCTGCTTCGCCTCGACCATCGGCGAACCCTGGGCGACGAAATGCTCGGTCGCCTGCCGAAGCGCCTGCTGATAGGCGGGCGACGACTGCACGGTGTTGCCGACCAGATTCGATTGATGGATCTGGGAGCTTTGCGCAATGACGGTGTTGGACAGCGAGACGCCGATGCTGCCGCCGATATTGCGTGCAACGTTGATCAGCGCCGATGCCTGGTTGGTCTTCTGCGGGGGCAGGCCGACATAGGCCGCGGTCGAGATGGGAATGAACAGGAACGGCAGCCCGACCATCAGGAAAACACGGGCAAAGGCAAAGAAGCGGAAGCTGGCGTCCGGGGTGAGCGAGGTCATATGCCAGAGGGCCACTGCGACCACCGACATGCCCATCATGATCAGGTATTTGGGCTGCACGATGCTGCCTACAAATCCGGACACCGGCATCAAGATCAGCATGGCGATGCCGCCCGGCATCATCGAAAGGCCCGAGAGCGTCGCGGTGTAGGCAAATGTCGTCTGCTGCAGCTGCGGCACGATCTGGGTGGTGCTGAACAGGATAGCACCGACCGCCATCATGACCAGGAAGGCCGTGCCGAACTGGCGCGTGAACAATAGACGCATGTCGACGACCGGATCGCTGCGACTGAGCTCCCATGGGATAAGCAGCAGGAACGCGATCGCGGAAATCACTGCGAAAGTGGTGATGAAATCCGAGGCGAACCAATCGTAGCGCTGGCCCCGGTCGAGGAAAATCTCCAGGCACCCCAAGGCCGTCGCCACCAGGACGAACCCGATCCCGTCGATCTTCAGGCCGCCCTTCAGCCGTTCCTTGCGTTCGCGTTCGAGTACGTCCGGTTCGACCAACAGCCATTGCACCAGGGCCAGCGACAGGATGCCGAACGGCACGTTGATGAAGAAGATCCAGTGCCAGGAGAAATGGTCGGTCAGCCAGCCGCCGATCGTCGGCCCGACCGTCGGTGCGACGATGACGGCAATGCCGTAAAGCGCGAAGGCCTGCGAGCGCTTTTCAGGCGGAAAAGTGTCGGCAAGGATCGATTGCTCGCTTGGCGCCATGCCGCCGCCGCCGAGGCCCTGAAGGACCCTGAACAGGATGAGCAGTTCCAGGTTGGGCGCCAGTCCGCACAGCAGCGACGCGACGGTGAAGGTCGCAACGCAGAGCATGTAGTAGCGCTTTCGGCCGATGACGCTTGCCAGCCAGCCGCTGACCGGAATGATCACCGAGTTGGCAACGAGATAGGTGGTAATCACCCAGGTGCTTTCATCCATTCCGGCCGCCAGGCTGCCGGCGATGTTGCGCAGGGCGACATTGGCGATCGAGGTGTCCAGCACCAGCATGAAAGTGGCGATGGAGACGACGACGGCGATGAGCCACGGATTGTGTGTCCCGGCGGCGGATCGGCTTTCGCCCTGATTTCTGGCGGTTTCGCCGTTCATCGCACCTTGACCGTCGGCACCACCGACAGGCCTGGCCCGAGAAGCACATCCGGCGGCTTGTCGAAGACGATCTTGACCGGCACGCGCTGCACCACCTTGACGTAATTGCCGGTGGCATTTTCGGCCGGCAGGAGGCTGAAGGCGGTGCCGCTGCCGGCCTGGATGCTGTCGACGCGGCCATGAAAGGACTTGCCCGGGTAGGCGTCGATGTCGATATCGACCGGCTGTCCCTGCCGCATCAGATCGAGCTGCGTCTCCTTGAAATTGGCCTTCACCCAGACCTCGTCGGGAACGAACATCATCAATACCTGGCCGGGTTGGGCGTAGGTGCCCTTAGCGGCGGAAATGCTCGTTGCGCGCCCGGCTGCGGGTGCTGTGATAGTCGTGCGCGACAGCGTCGTGCGGGCTTGCTCCTGGCTGGCCTTTGCCTGCTCGAGCTGCGCCTCGGCGCTCCTGGCCTGTGCCTGCAAGACCGAAACCTGGCTTTTTGCGGAGGCGACATTGGCCTCGGCGCTGTCCAGCGCGGCCTGGTCCTGACGCAGCGTCGATGCCGCCTGCTGCGCCTGCTGCTGCGTTGCTGTGCCCCTGGCCAGGAGTTCGCGATTGCGTTGATCCTCGGCCTTGGCGAAATCCAGCGCTGCCTTGGCCTGTGCAACCTGCCTCTGGGCAGCGTTTACCTTTGCGTTTTGAGCCTCGATCTGGGCGGCGACATTGACGATTTCGGCCTCGGCCGCGGTGACGCCGGCGTCGGCCTGCTTCAGGTTTGCCTGATAGTCGCTGTCGTCGATACGCAGGAGGACATCGCCCGCCTGTACATCCTGATTGTCGGTAACCGCCAGCTCGGTAAGGCGGCCGGCTATTTGCGCACCGATCGTCACTGTGCGCGCATCTATGAAGGCGTCGTCGGTCGATTCGTACTGGCGAGCGTTCAGCCACCAGATCGCGATGCCTGCCGCGACGAGCAACAGCGCAAGCGCGATGGCTGCGGCCGCATAGGGATGGCGCCTGGGAAAGCCGAGCAGACCGGCCTTTCGTTGCGAGGCATTCCCGTCGGGTTTTTCCTGCCGGGGCTCTGCCGATCGCTCACGAGATTCTCGAACCGGGGCCGGTTGCTCCCGGGTTTCATTTACAGGCTCGACGTCTTGCTCGACGCGTTGAGGCTTCGTGTCCAACGGAATTGCTTTCAAGACTGATATTGCAGCCGCCGAAGCGGACGCAAAGCCAAACGGCAAGCTTCCGCAAAAGTTCCTGTCCGGAAACGGGTTCGGTTAACGGGTCGACATCGAACACAGGCGGGGGCGCGTCGGAATTCGAGCGCCGCTTCACCGGGCAGGTGATCTGTACGCCTCATGTTGCGGCGGTCCGGCCTTGTCAGCGCTCCGTGGCGCGATAATTGCTCATGTAGGCGTGGGCGAATTCACCTGTCGACAGGAGCCGACCATGAAACATCAAACACTCGACCAACTGCAGGCCGTCGCGGAAGTTGAGTCCTTCGCGGCGTATCCGGCGATGACTCGAACCCAGCGGATTGAACGTTGGGCGGAACTTCTCGAACAAAATCCGACGCGATGCCTTGGGGCGCTTCCAGGCACCGAATATATGAACAGGGAAGCGCGTGACAGATCGCGTGGCGCTGGGACGCCGCTCACTGTCGCCTTCGAGGATCCGGTTCTGCGTGCCATGGGCCTCAGCGATGATACCTATGGTGAGGCAAAGCGCTTCTTCGAACTGAGCGACCGGCAGTTGCACCAAATCGTCTGCCATTGCCATGTCGGCGCTACGATGCAAGCGAGATGGGCCGCTGCCAGGGTGCGCGGGATAGTTCGCGGCAACAGATTTGTTGCCTGGATGAAGGGCTTGATCGTGCATTGAGGCGGTACGGGGAACGGCGGAACACGCGTTCTTTCCGCGTCGTGGAGAGCGCTTCCGAACTTGGAAGGGCTCGTGCGCCGTCGGGCCGCGCAGATTGTGAAACTCCTCGACGCTTGGCTGCGCCTTGTCGCGGCCATGCGTCCGTCTTTGATGTGAGAATTTGAGCTGGCCCGCCGCAGGTGAGGGCCTTCGTCTGGCCGGCGGCCGAGCGCCGTCCAGGCCTGCCTGCGCGGCTACTAACGACACAAATGATTCTGCGATCGGGGAAGATCCTGCGACCTGGCTAACTAGCGATCGATTTCTCCGAACACGATGTCGAGCGAGCCGATGATCGCGGCAACATCGGCGATCATATGGCCTCGGGACAGGAAATCCATCGCCTGCAGGTGGGCGAAGGAAGGTGCGCGGATCTTGCATCGGTAGGGAACGTTGCCCCCGTCCGACACGAGGTAGACGCCGAATTCACCCTTCGGCGCCTCGACGGCGGCATAGACTTCACCGCTCGGCACGCGAATGCCTTCGGTATAAAGTTTGAAGTGGTGGATCGTCGCTTCCATCGAGCGCTTCATCGTGGCACGCGGCGGCGGCGTGATCTTGTGGTTCGGAATCGCGACCGGTCCCTGGCCTTCGGGTGAGCGCAACTTTTCCAGGCATTGCCGCATGATCCGGACCGACTGGCGCATTTCCTCCATGCGTACGAGATAGCGGTCGTAGCAGTCGCCATGCTTGCCGACCGGAATATCGAAATCCATCTCCGAATAGCATTCGTATGGCTGCGCCTTGCGCAGGTCCCAGGACGCGCCCGATCCGCGTACCATCACCCCGGAAAAGCCCCAGGCCCAGGCATCATCGAGGCCGATCACCCCGACATCGACATTGCGCTGCTTGAAGATGCGGTTCTCGGTCAACAGCTCTTCGAGATTGTGGCAGACCTTGAGGAACGGATCGCAGAACTTCCAGATGTCGTCGAGGAGTTCCGGCGGCAGATCCTGATGCACGCCGCCGACCCTGAAATAATTCGCGTGCATGCGGGCGCCGGACGCGCGCTCATAAAAGACCATCAGCTTCTCGCGCTCGGCGAAACCCCAGAGCGGCGGCGTCAACGCGCCGATGTCCATGGCTTGCGTGGTGACGTTGAGGAGGTGCGATAACAGCCGGCCTATTTCGCAGAAAAGCACGCGGATGAGCTGTCCGCGTTTCGGCACCGATATTTCGAGGAGCTTCTCGGCGGCGAGACAGAATGCATGCTCCTGGTTCATCGGCGCGACGTAGTCGAGCCGGTCGAAATAGGGCAAGGCCTGCAGGTAGTTCTTGTACTCGATGAGCTTTTCGGTGCCGCGATGCAGCAGGCCGATGTGGGGATCGGCGCGTTCCACGATCTCGCCGTCGAGTTCGAGCACCAGCCGCAGGACGCCGTGAGCGGAGGGATGTTGTGGCCCGAAATTGATGGTGAAGTTGCGAACTGCAGCCTCGGCCATGACAGTCCTCCGCGATCGGGCGGCCTTCGTTTCCGTGCCGGAGCCGGCTTGTCCGCTTTCAGCCGCTCACGTCGTCGTCTGGATGATCAGCGTCAGCGTGCCGTCGCCGTCGATATTGGCCGCCACGACCTGCGTGGAATTAAGCCCGTTCGCCGCCAGCGCCGATGCCGCCTGCGGCGATGCGTCGATCGAACTTTGCAGGATGCGCAAATCCTCGGCGCTGGTCTGGGTGACGACGGCCTCCGCCTGTGCCTTGATGTCAGGAGGCAGATCCTCCATCGCCACGATTGTCACTGCGGTGAAATTCTGGGCGGAGAAGGCTTGGTCAGGTGTAGTCTGGTCGGGAGTGGTCCCTTCGGGCGTGGCTTGCTCTGGCAGGGTTTGCGGGGCCGTCGGCGGGACAGGGGCAAGCTCTGGTCCCACGGATTGCGCATAGACCGGCGAGGCAAGGGCCAGTGCCGAAAGTGTGGCAATTGTCGTCGATAGGCGCATAGCCGTTCCTTCCGTTTGCTCAGCGGACGATCAATTCGGTGACGACAAAACCATCGTGTCGAAATATGGTTCCGTGACCGAGGTGATGTCTTGCCGAAAGCCGTGATTGGCGCGGAAAGCAGGGCGCGAAATCCGGCGTTGCCTGTCTCAGGCAGCGGTGTGGCTGCGATCGGGCTGCGGCCAGCGCTGCAACGCCTCACGGCCCTGAGCGGTCAGTTCATAGATCCCGCGATCGGTGCGCGCGAACCAGCGATACACATTGTGCAGCAGGATCTTAGGCGCGTTCGGCAGGTTGGGCTTCAAGTCACGCGGCCGCTTTGGGCCGTCGGCGAGGGCTGCGGCGCATGCCAGCGCCTGCTGGCGATAAGCGGTCATGATCGGCGCACGCGAGCCGCCGCCGGCGACAGGATCGCCCTGCCGACGCCGATGTTCATCGATCAGCTTCGAGCGGCGCCGGGGATCGCGACGCGGAGCCAATGCCGTCGGGCTGAGCAGCACCTGAACCTCGCCGTTCGGTCGCACGCCAAGCAGGCCAAAGCCGAGCCGACGGCAGAGATTGCGGTATCTCACATCGCTCTCACGGCCCTTGCCACGGGCCGACATGCATGCCGCTAGCCAGACCTCGTCGCTCGCCGCCATACGGTCGACGCCCTGGAGCACCAGTTCGAGGTTGAACTTCAGCTTCAGCTCGCAGATGACGACGATCGGCGGAGAGTCGGCACTCAGCGCCAGCAGATCGCAGCCGCCGATCTCGCCCTTGACCATGAAACCCAGGCCTTCCAGGAAGGCCTTGACCGGGCTGTAGAGTGACGTTTCGAGCATGGGCCTTTGTCGGCTGCGAATCATCCCGCCGATCGGCGGTTCAGCGCGATGATCGCTCCTTGCCGTTGAACAGGAGGTAAACGACGGCCAAACAAGTGGTCAGAGCCGTGCCATGGCCGCTTGCCAATTTGGTATGCTGGTATAATGTGTACCTGAGGTAGCATGCTCCGCGTAGCTGCGCTGTGCTGGACATCCGGGCGCCCGAGACATCGTCCATGGCATCGTCATTTGAGCGGCGGCTCCCCTGCGTTCTCTAATCCGCCAACCGGCGGCAATGTGCATACAAGTCAATGGGATGACGATCGGCAGGGCCATCGTTGGAATTCAGGAGTAACGGACACATGACAACGATTGCGCTGTTTGGTGCGGGCGGCAAAATGGGTTACCGTCTGTCGACCAATTTTCGCGGATCTCCCTATACGATACGCCATGTCGAGGTCAGCGACGCCGGCCGCGAGCGGCTTAAGTCGGGCCTCGGCATCGATGCCGTCAGCGCCGATGAGGCGCTTGATGGCGCCGATGTGGTGATCCTGGCGGTGCCGGACACGCATATCGGCAAGGTCGCGGCGAACATCGAGAGCAAGCTTGCATCAGGCACGATGGTCGTCGTGCTCGACGCCGCGGCACCTTTCGCCGGGCATTTGCCGAAGCGGTCGGACCTGACGTATTTCGTCACTCACCCGTGCCATCCGCCGATCTTCAACGATGAGACCGACATGGCGGCGAAGAAGGACTATTTCGGCGGCGTCAAGGCCAAGCAACACATGGTCAGCGCCTTGATGCAGGGACCGGAGGAGGATTTCGCCAAGGGTGAGGCGATCGCCAAGATCATCTGGGCCCCGGTCATGCGCTCGCATCGCGTCACCGTCGATCAGATGGCGCTGCTCGAGCCCGGCCTTTCGGAAACGGTATGCGCCTCGCTGCTCGTCGTCATGAAGGAGGCCGTTGACGAGGTGGTGGCGCGCGGGGTCGACAAGCAGGCGGCGCTCGACTTCCTGCTTGGTCATATGAACGTGCTTGGCGCCGTCATCTTCGGCGAGACCAAAGGCGTGTTCTCCGACGCCTGCAACAAGGCGATAGAGTTCGGCAAGCCGGTGCTGATGCGCGACGACTGGAAGCGGGTGTTCGAGCCGGAGGAGATTGCCGCGAGCATTCAGCGCATCACTTGAGGGCAGCAACGCGTTCTCCGGAACATGTCACCTGAAATTGTCATTGACTCATTATACCAGTTGGCTTAGCTGTTCGATGGATCGGACCGTCAAGCTTCGCAGCAGGATCAGGCGCTGGATGAGTGGAGGATAGGGGGAGCGATCCGTCGAGGTGAAGCCGGCCAAGGGCTTGTGAATCTGACGCGACCCGCCGCCTACGACCGGCTAACGAAATCGAATGCATATAGCCTTGGGATAAGGCACGGATTTTCAACGGGAGGAATACATGAAACTGACACGCAGAATGACGCTTGCGGCTTTTGCCGGCATGCTGGCGCTTGGCACCGCCGCACCCGCCTATGCGGCGGATTTGATCGCCATCATCACGCCCTCGCATGACAATCCGTTCTTCAAGGCGGAAGCTGTCGGCGCGGAGGCGAAGGCCAAGGAACTCGGGTACGAGGCGTTGGTGCTCGTCCATGACGACGACGCCAACAAGCAGTCCGAATTGATCGACACGGCGATTGGCCGCGGCGCCAAGGCGATCATCCTCGACAATGCCGGCGCCGACGCCACCGTCGCCGCGGTGCAGAAGGCCAAGGACGCAGGCGTTCCTTCCTTCCTGATCGATCGCGAGATCAATGCCGCCGGCGTTGCCGTCGCGCAGATCGTCTCCAACAATTATCAGGGCGCCCAGCTCGGCGCGCAGGAATTCGTCAAGCTGATGGGCGAGAAGGGTAATTTCGTCGAGCTCGTCGGCAAGGAATCCGACACCAATGCCGGCATCCGCTCCAAGGGTTACCACGACGTCATCGACGACTATCCGGACCTGAAGATGGTGGCGCAGCAGTCGGCCAATTGGAGCCAGACCGAGGCCTATTCAAAGATGGAATCGATCCTCCAGGCCAATCCCGATATCAAGGGCGTGATCTCCGGCAACGACACGATGGCGATGGGCGCTCATGCGGCACTTGCCGCTGCCGGCCGCAAGGACGTCATCGTCGTCGGCTTCGACGGGTCGAACGACGTGCGCGACTCGATCACCTCCGGCGGCATCAAGGCGACAGTCCTGCAGCCGGCCTTCGCGCAGGCGCAGATGGCGGTCGAGCAGGCCAACGACTTCATCAAGAACAAGAAGTCCCCGGCTGAGGAAAAGCAGCTGATGGACTGCGTCCTGGTCAATGGCGACAATGCCGCCAAGCTGGAGACGTTCGCGCTCACCAACTGAGCCGGCGTAACATCAAGCAGCAAGGGACGAGCCTCCGGTTCGTCCCTTGCTTCCATTTCGCCCTTGCCTCCATTTCTCTGGGTGCTCCTGACCGCCATGCCGAACGAGCCGACATGTTCAACACGCTGACCCGGCCGATCTTTGTCGCGTTGTTCCTCGCAGCAATAGGCAGCCTGACCGCCTGCAAGATCCTGCCGACGCCGTCGGCGGAAAACGGCGGCACTGGCTCCGCATTCGATCCCGACAAGATGGTCGAGGACATCTGGGCGGCGAAAGTCATACCCTATCTGCAGCAGAAGGCCGGGCCGTTTGCCGAGGTTCACACCTTGGCCAAGACCGATCCCGCCGCTGCCGGCGCCAAATACGGCAACCCGAAGAAGCAGGCGAATTCGCCATGGACCTTCGCCGTTCGGCTCGAGGGCAAGGTCGTGGCAGCCAACACACAGTCACGCGCGGCGACGATGGACGTCGATGCCGACGGCGACGGCAAGGCGGACGCGCGGGTGCAGATCGGACCCGCAATGCGCGGAACCGCGCTGCGCGACAGCCTCGACTTCATCCAGTTCAACGATTTCACCAACCAGATCGACTTCGCCCAGTTCGGCAAGGCTTTCAACGCCTATGCCGACAAGACCGTGCTTTCCAAGCTGCCGCGCGAGGCACTCGAGGGCCGCAGCGTCGAGGTACTTGGCGCCTATACGCCGGGCAGTGGCCAGGACCTGCCGCTGGTGACGCCGGCGGAGGCAAAGATCGGGCCGAAGTCATGAGCGGCGATCAAGATGTCATCCTGAAGCTGGAGGACGTCTCGAAAGTCTATTCCGGCACCGTCGCGGTCAAGCGGGCGAATTTCGAGGTGCGCAAAGGCGCGGTCAACGTGCTGGTCGGCGAAAACGGAGCCGGCAAATCGACGCTGATGAAGATCATCGCCGGCGTCGAGCAACCGACGCTCGGGCGCATCCTGCTGGACGGCGAGGAGGTTTCATTCTCGTCTTCCGGGGATGCCGTGAGCCGCGGCATCGGCATGGTTTTCCAGGAGCTGAATCTGTTCGGCAATCTGACTGTCGCCGAAAATATTTTCGCCACCCGCGAGATCACCAACCGCTTCCGCAAGATCGACCGCAAGGAGCAGGAGCGCCGCGCGGCGGAGTTCCTTGAACGCCTGGAAGCCGGCATCCGGCCCGACATGCTGGTCGAGGATCTGCGCATCGGCCAGCAGCAGCTGGTCGAGATCGCCAAGGCGGTTTCGCTCGATGCGCGCATCCTGATCATGGATGAACCGACCTCGGCGCTCAGCGCGGCGGAAGTCGAGATCCTGTTCAAGGTGATTGCCGACCTCAAGGCACGCGGCGTGGCAATCGTCTACATCTCGCACCGGCTCGAGGAACTGATCCGCATCGGCGACACCATCACGGTGCTGCGCGACGGCCGCATCACCGGCCAGGCGGAGATGAAAGACGTCGACACCCAGTGGATCGTGCGGCAGATGATCGGCTCGGACGCCAAGGACTTCGCCAAGGCCGACGGCCATGTGCCGGGCGAGGAAATATTCCGCGCCGAGGATATCTGCCTGCCGCGCGTCACCGGCGGGCTTGCGGTCGACCACGTCTCGCTGTCGCTGCGCGCCGGCGAAATCCTCGGCATCTATGGCCTGATGGGCGCCGGACGCAGCGAGCTGTTCGATTGCATCATGGGCCGCCACGGCCATTCGACGGGCACGATATTCATTGCCGGCAAAAAAGTGCACGAGCGCGACACGACGCGGCGCATCCGGCGCGGCCTGGCGCTGATCCCCGAAGACCGCCAGCGCGAAGGGCTGGTGTCGATCCTCTCCGTCGCCAGCAATCTGACGCTGGCCAGCCTGTCGCGGTTCGTGCGCCTGTTCCACATTCGCGGTGCCGCCGAAAGACAGGCGGTGGCCCGGACAGTGCGCGAACTGGCGATCAAGGTCGCCGATCCGGCGCAGGAAGTCTCGTCCCTGTCAGGCGGCAACCAGCAGAAGGTGGTGATCGGCAAGGCGCTGCTCACCGGGCCGAAGGTGCTGTTGATGGACGAGCCCAGCCGCGGCATCGACGTCGGCGCCAAGGCCGACGTGTTCCGCACCATGCGCAAGCTGTCGCGCGACGGCCTAGGGATTCTGTTTGCCACCTCCGATCTCGACGAAGTGATGGCGTTGTCCGACCGCATCGCGGTGATGAGCAATGGAAAACTGACCGGCATGTTCGACCGCGCCGAGGCGACGGAGGCCGCACTCGTCGCTGCCTCCGCCTTCGGCCACGGACCGGTCCCGCACGGAGAGCAAGACGCATGACTGACATCCCAGCCAAGGCGGCGGTCAACTCCATGTCGGGCGGCTCGGTCCTGCTGACGCTGATGAAGGCGAGGACGTTCATCGCGCTGATCGCCGTGCTGTTATTCTTCTCGATAGCCGCCCCCAATTTCCTATCGGCCGCCAATCTTATCCTGATGTCGAAGCATGTGGCGCTGAACGCATTCCTCGCAATGGGCATGACCTTCGTCATCATCACCGGCGGCATCGACCTGTCGGTCGGCTCGATCGTCGGCCTGTGCGGCATGGTGGCCGGCTATCTCGTGCTCAACGGCATCGACCTGCAGGTCGGCTATACCATCTATTTCAACGTCTTCGAGATCGCGCTGATCACGCTTGCCGTCGGCATATTGATCGGCGCCGTCAACGGCTTGCTGATCACCAGGCTCAACGTTGCGCCGTTCATCGCCACGCTCGGCGTGCTCTATGTCGCGCGCGGCCTGGCGCTGCTGTCGTCCGACGGGCGCACCTTCCCCAATCTCGTCGGCAAGCCGGAGCTCGGCACTACCGGATTCGGCTTTCTCGGCGCCGGCCGGTTGCTCGGCCTGCCGGTCGCGCTCTGGATTTTGCTCGTCGTTGCGCTAGGGGCGGCCTATCTCGCCAAATACACCCCGCTCGGCCGCCACATCTTCGCGGTTGGTGGCAATGAACGGGCGGCGCGGATTTCGGGCGTCCGCGTCAATATGGTGAAGATGTTCGTCTACATGTTCTCCGGCTTCTGCGCGGCGATCGTCGGGCTGATCATCTCGTCCGAACTAATGGCCTCGCATCCGGCGACCGGAGAGAGCTTCGAGCTCAACGCCATTGCCGCGGCGGTGCTCGGCGGCACCTCGATGTCGGGCGGTCGCGGCACGATCGGCGGCACCATTGTCGGCGCCTTCGTAATCGGCATCCTTTCGGACGGGCTGGTGATGATGGGAGTGAGTTCGTTCTGGCAGATGGTGATCAAGGGCCTCGTCATCATCGTCGCCGTCGTCGTCGACCAGGCACAGCGCCGGCTGCAGAGCCGTGTCACGCTGATGCAGATGGCAAAGGCCGGCTGACATGGCGGAACTGCGTGGAGCGCTGATCGGCTGCGGCTTCTTTGCCATCAACCAGATGCATGCCTGGCGCGACATAGAGGGCGCCTCGATCACCGCCATCTGCGACCGCGATCCGGACCGGCTACGGATCATTGGCGACCAGTTCGGGGTCGCACGGCGCTATACCGACGCGGCGGCGCTGTTTGCCGGCGAAAGGCTGGATTTCGTCGACATCGCCACCACCGCACCAAGCCACAGAATGCTCGTGGAGATGGCGGCGCAGCACGGCGTTTCGGCAATCTGCCAAAAACCGTTTGCGCCGACGCTTGCCGACGCCAAGGCGATGGTAAAGGCCTGTGCTGACGCCGGCGTGCCGCTGATGGTGCATGAGAATTTTCGCTGGCAGTCTCCGATCCAGGCGGTGCGTACCGTGCTCGACAGCGGCGAAATCGGCACCCCCTTTTTCGGACGGATCTCGTTCCGCTCTGCCTATGACGTGTTTTCCGGCCAGCCTTATCTGGCGACGGGAAAGCGCTTCATCATCGAGGATCTGGGTATCCACATCCTCGATATCGCCCGCTTCCTGCTGGGCGACGTCTCGACCGTCACTGCGCGAACGGCGCGCATCAATCCCGGCATTGCCGGCGAGGACGTTGCGACGATGCTGATGGACCACACGGGCGGCGCCACTTCCGTGGTCGACTGCAGCTACGCGAGCAAGCTCGCTACCGAGCCGTTTCCGGAGACGCTGATCGAGATCGACGGCAGCGACGGCACGATCCGGCTGGCGCAGGGCTACCGGCTCACCGTCACCGGCAGGAGCGGGACAGCTGTGAGCGACGTCTCGCCACCGCTGCTGGCCTGGGCATCACGGCCGTGGCACAACATCCAGGAAAGCGTCGTCGCCATTCAAAAGCATTGGGTCGACTGCCTGACCAAGGGAACCGAGCCCGCGACCTCGGGCGCGGACAACCTCAAGACATTAGCGCTGGTCGAGGCTGCGTACGCTGGCGCCGCAAGCCGGGAGCCGGTGCAACTCGACGCCTTGCTGAAATGACAGCCGACGCCTTCCTCCTCTACGGCACACGTGCCGTTGAAGCCGAACCGGTCAGGCTGCGCGCCGGCGCGCTGACGGCGGACTTCGTCAACGGCAATCTGCGCACCATCCGGCATGGCGGCACCGAGGTTCTGCGCGCCGTCGCCTTCATCGTCAGGGATCGCGACTGGGGCACCTACGAGCCGGCGCTCACCGATTTAATCATCGACCAGGGCGATGACGCTTTCTTCGTCAGCTATTCGGCAGGTTGCTTCGGACCAGAGGGAAGCCGGCTCGACTTCCGTGCGACCATCAAGGGCTCGGCCGATGGCCAGCTGATCTTCGACGTGAGCGCTCTTCCCGACAACGATTTCGAGACCAATCGCTGCGGCTTCTGCATCCTGCATCCAATTGCCGGGCTGGCCGGCAGCCCGGTCACGGTCGAGCATACCGATGGCAGCGTTGTCGCGACGCGGCTTCCAGAGCTGATCGATCCCTGGCAGCCTTTCAAGGATCTGCGGGCGATCACCCATGAGGTCCGGCCGGGCGTCACCGCCGAATGCCGGATGCAAGGCGACATTTTCGAGATGGAGGACCAGCGCAACTGGTCGGATGCCTCCTACAAGACCTATGTCCGGCCGCTCGCGCTGCCATGGCCCTATGTGCTGCCTGCCGGCAAGACCTTCAGCCAGACCACTAGTTTGCGGATAGAGGGTCGCGGGAAAGTGCCGACCGCTGCGGCAATCGCGGACCCAGTTCGCGTCACGCTCGGCCAAGCCGGACCGGCGCTGCCGGATGTTGGCGTGATCATCTACCCGGATGAGGTCGAGGCGGCGCTGGGCAAGCTACCGATGCTGTGCGAGCTTGGTCCGCAGCAATTGATGTTCCACTACGACCCGACGCGTGGCCATGGGCTCGACGCCTTGCGATCCTACGCCCGGCTCGCCGCCGCCTATCCGGTCCGGACAACGCTCGAATGTGTCATTGCCGGCGACGGCGATCTCGACGCCGAGCTTTCAGGCGTCGCCGACAGGGTGCGCCAGGCCGGGCTCAAGCTTTCGGCCATTGCCGTCTCGCCCTCGGTCGACCGGCAGTCGACGCCGCCGGGCAGCGCATGGCCGCAATGCCCGCCGCTCGAAGACGTCTACGCCGCGACGCGGCGCGCCTTTCCCGACAGCCGCCTCGGCGGCGGCATGTTCAGCTATTTCACCGAACTCAATCGCAAGCGTGTGCCGGCCGACCCGCTCGATTTCGTCACGCATTGCACCTGCCCGATCGTGCACGCCGCCGACGATCTCAGCGTCATGCAATCGCTGGAGGCGTTACCTTTCATCACGGCGTCAGTACGAACGATCTTCGGAACAATACCTTATCGGATCGGGCCGTCGACCATTGCCATGCGCCAGAACCCTTATGGCGGCGCGACCAAGGCTAATCCCGACGGTCAGCGCATTGCCATGGCCAACCGCGACCCTCGCCATGCCGGGCTGTTCGGGGCCGCATGGACGATCGGCTATGCCGCGCGCGTTGCGCCGGCCGGGCTTGAAATGCTGACGCTCTGCAGCTTCACCGGACCATTCGGCGTGCTGGCCTCGTCGGGCGAACCTGTCAAAGAAGGTACACCCCGGCCGATTTTCCACGCGGTGAAAGGACTTTGCGATCTGGCCGGCCATGCGCATGTGGCGGCGACAACGATCGATGAGACGCGGGTGCTGGCACTGGCCGGCCACTCCCAGACAGGCAAGATCATCGTCTGGCTGGCGAACCTTACTCCGGACGACCTTCCAGTCGATGTTTCCGGGCTCGGTTCCGATCAGGGTTTTCTGAATATCTGGGATGGACGAACGTCACGCCAGATTCAGCGCGACGCGTCGGGCCGAGACCGTCTTGTCATGACGCCCTACGCAATCGTCCGGATTGGCTGAAGTTACGCCGGGGTTCATGAATCGCCGCAGTTCCGCAGCGGTTGCCCGTAGCCGCAGCACTTCCGCTGCCGACTTGTCACCGGACTTGCTTTCGAAACTCGCCAGGCGCCATTCCAGTTGTCTTGGAAAAAAGACGGCTGAACGAAGCGACGTCCTGATATCCCACCCGATAGCAGATTTCTGAGACGCTCAGTTTCGTTTCCTCAAGCATGGACCTTGCCAACTCCAGCCGCCTTTCCTGGATCCATTTTCCCGGCGTTGTCTGGAGTTCGTCGAAAAACCTGCGAGACAGGGTTCGCGAAGACATCGCCAATTCGGTTGCAAGAAATTTCAAATCGATTTCTGACATCTTGTCGTTCGAGAGCTCGCGCAGCTTGTTCTCGAATGGGCTGGCGTCGTTCGAAATTTTGTCGAGAGGAAATTCGTAGGGACTCTGGAATTTGCGCGGCGGAGGAAGAACCAGAAGTTTTCGAATGATCCGCTCTTCCTTCTCGAAGCCCAGATCGATCAGCAAAGCCCTGGCGAGTTCGAGTCCGGAAAACCCGCCTCCACATGTGTAAAGGCGGTCCTGGCGAATGAGCAGGCGGGAAGCGTCCCATCGCACTTGCGGAAACCGGCGGCTTGCCTCGTTCTTCAGCCACCAGGATATCGTTGCGCGCTTGCCGTCCAACAATCCCGAAGTGGCGAGCAGATAACACGCGCCGCAATGTGCTGCGATGATTGCGTCCTGCTGCTGCGCGAGCGCGATCAGCGGTTTTGAATGCTCACTCTCCTCGTCGAGCGAGCGCAGAAGCTCCGGAATCTCGACACCCGGCATGGCAATGAGAATCAGGACATCCATTTTCCGGGATGGTTGAGCCTTTGTCGGGAAGGAAATTCCTGTGCTCGATGCCGACGGCGCGCTCCTTGAAACGAACTCACAGGAGAGAACCTGCGAACGGCAGACGTCATTCACAAGCTGAAACATTTCCACGAGCGTCGAGACGACGGCCGAATAGAAATTCGACGGCAGCCAGATCACAACGTGGAGGCCCCTGTCAGCCATTGCGGTACTCCAGTGTCGTTCTCGGGTGGCAAGCCTAGCATAGTCTTTGCAAGAATTGCCAATCCCAGAACAAGCGCGGCGCCTCCAGGAGGGCCTATGCGGGCTTGCTGACGAAAGCGGGCCGCGGAAATCCATGGCTGGGAAGATGCAAATGCTGAAATCGTTGAATGAAAACAACGCGGCACATACACCGGATTCAGACGGCAACATAAAACTGCGTCGGTCCGGGCTCAGGCTGATCTGTGGTCAGCCAGTAGGCCGAGAAGGTCCGACCGCGACGCCGGTCGGGACCTGCACTTGATTTTCAGTTGCCGGAATTCATCACGTAGAGCGCGCGCGAGCGTTCGAGGTGCTTGATCATCGCCTTCTCGGCGCCATCCGCATCCTTGGCTTCGATGCGTCCGACGATCTCTTCGTGCTCGGTCAGCGTGAACTTTTCCTTGCCGGTCCAGATCAGCATTTCGGTGTGGTATTCCTTTAGCCAGCCTAGCATTGCCTCGCTGACGGCGACATAGATCGGGTTACCGGATATTGCCGCGATCTGTGTGTGGAATTTCATGTCGGCGGATATGAAGGCTTCCGAGTTGCCACGATGGCTGCGCTGCTCGGCGACCGTTTCCCGCAGCCGCTGCACGTCCTCGGCTGTGGCCTTTTCTGCAGCTTCCTTGACCATGCCGCGCTCGAAGAAGATGCGTGCGTTCTTGAGGTGCTCGAGCGTGTCCTTCGACGACGACAGGATGATCTTGGCGGCGCCGTCGACCTGTTTGATGATCGACTTGGCGGTCAGCTGCAGCACTTTCGCCCGCTCGCCATGCGAGATCGCGACGAGGCCCATATTGCTCAACGCCTGCATTGCCTCGCGGATCGCCGGCCTGCCGACCTCGAAGCGCTCCATCAATTCGCGCTCCGATGGCATGTCGTCACCCGGCAGCAATTCGCCGCCGGTGATCAGGCGCTTCAGTCTCAAGAATACTTCGTCGGAAAGCTTGCGCCGGACGATCGGCTCCGAACGGTTCATCGTCGCGAATCACTCCTTTGACCGGCCCCTATCTAGCATTTCCGCCGTGAATTCCGGAACGCCTGCTGCCGGCTCGCCCTTACCGCCAAGCCGGATAGGGCTTGCAATGCTTATGTACTCATTATACCAGATTTCGAGGGCCAAGGAACCTTTTTCGAAACCTCCCCGGCAGGCCGCGCGAATATGATTGTTCTTACCTATCGCATCGAAACGCCCGGCAATATCGAGGCGCTGGCGGCCAAGATTGCAAGCGACCAGTCGACCGGAACCTTCGTCGCGCTGGCCGGCGAGACCGAAGAGCTCAAGGCCAGGGTCGCAGCGCGAGTCCTGGCGATACGGCATCTGCCGGACGCGGACCGGCCGTCCCTTCCCGAAACCGGTTCCGGAGCAAGCCCCGAAGCACGCAACGGCCCGGTCAAGCGCGCCGACATCGATATCGCCTTTCCGCTGGACGCCATCGGCACCGACCTGTCGGCGCTGATGACCATCGCCATCGGCGGCACCTTTTCGATCAAGGGCCTGTCCGGCATCCGTGTCGTCGACATGAAGCTACCCGAGGAGTACCGGGGCGCGCATCCGGGCCCGCAATTCGGCGTCACGGGCAGCCGCAGGCTGACCGGTGTCGCAGATCGTCCGATCATCGGGACCATCGTCAAGCCGGCGCTGGGACTCCGCCCGTACGAGACGGCCGCAATGGTGCAAGAGCTGATTGCGGCCGGCGTCGACTTCATCAAGGACGACGAGAAGCTGATGAGCCCGGCCTATTCGCCGCTGTCGGAGCGGGTGAGGGCAATCATGCCGCTGATCCTCGACCACGAGCAGAAGACCGGTAAGAAGGTCATGTATGCCTTCGGCATTTCACATGCCGATCCCGACGAGATGATGCGAAACCACGATCTGGTGGCAAAGGCCGGCGGCAATTGCGCCGTGGTCAACATCAATTCGATCGGCTTTGGTGGCATGGCTTACCTCCGAAAACGCTCCAGCCTTGTGCTCCATGCCCACCGCAATGGCTGGGACATTCTCACCCGTCATCCCGGCCTTGGCATGGATTTCAAGGTCTGGCAGCAGTTCTGGCGCCTGCTCGGCGTCGACCAGTTCCAGATCAACGGCATCGCCTCAAAATACTGGGAACCCGACTGGTCCTTCGTCGAATCCTTCAAGGCGGTGACCACGCCGATCTTTTCGCCGGCCGATTGCGCATTGCCGGTCGCCGGCTCCGGCCAGTGGGGCGGGCAGGCGCCTGAAACCTTCCAGCGAACCGGCCGGACGGTCGATCTTCTCTATCTCTGCGGCGGTGGCATCGTCAGCCACCCGGACGGGCCGGGCGCCGGCCTGCGCGCCGTGCAGCAGGCCTGGCAGGCGGCGGTCCAGGACATTTCGTTGGCGGATTATGCCTTGAGCCATGTCGAGTTGGCGAGGTCGATCGAGAAGTTCGGCGGCGGCGAGGCGGCCTGACGCCATGCAAAACCTGCTTCTGAGTTACTATGGCGACGACCTGACCGGCTCGACCGACGTTATGGAGGCGCTCGAGCTCGGCGGCGTGCCGACCGTCCTGTTCATGCGCCAGCCGGACGAGGCGCTGCTTTCGCAATTTGCGCATTGCCGCGCCCTTGGGCTGGCCGGCACCAGCCGCAGCGAGACGCCGCAGTGGATGGACACGCATCTGCGAGATGCCTTCGCCTGGCTGAAGACCGTCAACGCCGAGATCTGCCACTACAAGGTCTGCTCGACCTTCGATTCCAGCCCGGCAATCGGCAGCATCGGCCGGGCGATCGAAATCGGCCGCTCGGTTTTCCGGCAAGAGGGCGTGCCGCTGGTGGTCGGCGCGCCGCAGCTGAAGCGCTACACCGCCTTCGGTCATCTGTTCGCGGCCTATCGCGAAAAATATTTCCGCATCGACCGCCATCCCGTGATGAGCCGCCATCCGACCACGCCGATGGACGAATCCGACCTGCTGATCCATCTGTCGCGCCAGACCAGCCTCGCCTCGGGCCTGGTCGACCTGGCGACGCTGCAGTCTGCGTCGCGGTCGAAAGCATTCGACCGGCTTGTGGAGAATGGCTCAGGTATTGTGCTTGTCGATGTCGATAGCCTGGAAACCCAGGCACTTGCCGGCAAGGAGATTTGGCGCGCTCGCAAGCCGGGCGGTTATTTCGTCGTCGGCTCTTCAGGCATCGAATATGCCTTGCTGGTCGAATGGGCAGCGAGCCGGATCGTGGATACCAAATCCGCCTTTTCGCCGCCGGGCGCTGCCGACAGGATCGCCGTGGTCTCGGGGAGCTGCTCGCCGACGACGGAACGACAGATCCGTCATGCTCTGGCCGACGGCTTCGACGGGATCGAGCTCGACCCAGTCGAACTGGTTTCTGAGGCTTCGAACGACGCGATTGCGCGCGCGGTGGCAACCGGCCGCTCCAGCCTACGGGCCGGGCGCAGCGTCATCCTCTACACCGCGCTCGGGCCTGCGGCCGACCGCGGTGCAGAAATCGATCTCCGGGAAGGCGCCCGCCATAAGCTCGGCCACGGCCTTGGCGAGGTTCTCCGCGAACTGACGCTTCAAGAGAAGCTACTGCGCGTGGTCATCGCCGGCGGCGACACGTCGAGCCATGCACTTGGCCAGATGGGCGTCGACGCGCTGACTGTGCGAATGCCGCTGCCGGCATCGCCGGGCTCGCCACTTTGTGTGGCGCATTCAAGCATTAAGGCGATCGATGGGCTGGAAATTGCCCTCAAGGGCGGGCAAGTCGGAACCGACCGCTATTTCTCCACTATTCGCGATGGGGTCGGCGGTTGACAGCGGGGAATGTCAGGTCAAATCGGTGATGCTCGATCGGGATCGAGGATACTAGCCGGCAAACCAGAAATCTCAGGCGTTCAGATCAGCGGCAATGCCACTCATCACGCTATCTGCCCATTGTCCTGCCTGGATGATACTGACGGGCGTAGGCGACACAGGCGTCTACAGTGCTGACACAGAGCGCATCGCGGTTGTTCGGCAGGTTGTTGTCGCCGGCGTAGGCAACCTTGGCAACATGACCGTCAACCATTCGAATTTGCGTGTTGCAATAGCCGCCGGGGGCGACGTTGACGGAACCCCCCAGCGCCGGGACGGGGCCAATGGCCACGGTCGGAACGACAATGTTGAGATTGCCGCGTTGAACGACGCGCTGATAGGTCCAGATCTGGCCGGATTTGCCGACATCGGCAGTGGCGGTAGGAAAGCCGGCGCACATTCGAACGTCCGCCTCGCTAAGGCCGACCATCTCCCTGCGGGCTGCCGCCGCCGTGGCGTCTTCCTTCGCAGTGCTCGACGTGTCGTCGGGCATGACGCAGGAAGACAGGATGGCGGCGCTTGCCGATAGAAGGAGAAGGGCAAGCTTTCGGGTGTGGAAAGATGTCATACCAACTTCGGATTGCACGGGAGCCCCGAATGCCAACCTAGGAAGTGGGCCAATCGAGTCAACCGGCAGAAAATTCACGAAGTCGTTGGTCCGCCATTCCGCCGCACGCATCTGCTGGAAGAGGTTAGGCTGCCGCCGTGACCCTCGCGCCCTATCTTCCGCCTGGGCATCGGATTTCCAAATCCGACCCCTTCTTGTCAGATGTACTGGCGCACGGTGCTGTGACTTTGGTTCGGCCGACGGTGTGCTAGTTTCCAGCCAAATTGCTCCCGGAGACGTCATGCCTATCAAGCTGCAAGAAATCGCCCTCGCTCTTCTGCTGTTGGTTGCCGGAACTGGGGTCGGTCATGCGGAGACGGCCCAGCGGCCGCCGCCCACAGGCGGGGTTCTCTCGCTCCTGCCACCGCCGCAGACTTCCGATCATTCGATCGTCATTGCCGGACGCACGCTCGATTACGAGGCCAAGGCCGGCACGCTGTCATTGCCGTCCGGCAAAGGCGATATCACCGCCGAGATTTTCTATGTCGCCTATGCTCTGCACGCAGGGAAAGAAACGGGACCGGATCCGCGTCGCCCGATCACCTTCGTGTTCAATGGCGGTCCGGGAGCAGCTTCCGCCTATCTCCATCTCGGCGCGCTCGGTCCGCGGGTTCTGGCGACAGCGGCCGATGGAAGTTTCCTGCCGTCGCCGCAGAGGCTGTTCGATAACCCCGACACCTGGCTCGACATGACCGACCTGGTCTTTGTGGACCCTGTCGGAACCGGTTACAGCCGTGAAGCGCCCGGCACGGAAGCACACAGCTTCTGGGGCATCAGCCAGGACGCCGCGTCGATAGGCGCGTTTATCCGGCTCTATCTGGCGCAGACGAACCGTATGGCATCGCCTGTCTTCCTGGCTGGCGAAAGCTATGGCGGCTTTCGAGCAGCATTGCTCGCCAGGAAGCTTCAGGAAGACATCGGCATCAGCCCGAGTGGCGTCGTGCTGATTTCGCCGGCGCTCGAATTCACGCTGGTGCGCCCGGACGAGTTCCAGCCGCTCCACTGGGCGCTGGAACTGCCGTCGCTGGCGGCAGTGCGCCTACACAGCGAAGGTGTTTCCGGCCCCGCCCTGCAGGAGCGGCTGGCGGAAGTCGAACGCTATGCGCTCGGCGATTATCTGGCCGCGCTGGCCGGTGGGCTGGAGCAGGGTGGACGCCTGGCGAGCCAGCGTGTCGCCGCAATCACCGGTCTGCCGCTCGATCTCGTCCAGCGGCACTTTGCACGCATTCCCATAGGGCTGTTCGCCAAGGAGTTTGCACGGGCAAAGGGCAATGTTCTCAGCGCCTATGACGGCAACATCGCGACTGCGGACGTGGCGCCAGAGAGCCTGGGAGTCGAGGGTCCCGATCCGGTGCTCGACCGAAGCGTGCCGGCGCTCACCTCCGCTTTCGTCGGCTATGTGCGTGATGAATTGAACTTCCGCACGGATATCAGCTATCGGCTTCTCAACCGTGAAGTCAGCGGCAATTGGGACTATGGGACGAGCGCGACGCGTCAGGGCTATGCGGGTGTCATGGACGACCTTCAACAAGCGCGCGTGCTAAACCCCAGCCTCGGCGTGCTGATCGTCAACGGCTACAGCGACCTGGTGACGCCGTACATGGGCTCGCGCTACCTGCTTGGTCAAATTCCTTCGCTTGCCGGCGCAAAGCCCATTCGCACCGAGGTGCTGGAGGGCGGGCACATGATGTATCTGAGGCCGGATGGACGGGCGGCACTGAAGCAGGCCGCGTCCGAGCTTTACCGAACGACGCAATGAGACGGTTTGCCCAAAAAAGCGCCGGATACGCTGTTCGCCCTCTCATCAGGCCCTAGTTCCATCGCGATTGATCGGTTACACACCTAGGATGGCGTCTTTCAGCGACGTTCGACAACGGATTAGCCGGCTCTCCAGAATCGCGCCACTGGTGCGGCGTGCTGCCGAGCGGGCCATTCGGAACACCAAGCCACACAGGCTGACAAGCCTTGTTGACCGTTGGAACGCGCTGTCGCTGGCAACGCAGTTCCTGCTCGCGGGCGGTCTATTTTCCCTGTCAGCCATGGTGGTGGTGGGGATTTCCGTCACGAACCATATAGAAACCGTGGTCACGCAGAATTCGGCTTCCGCGACGGCTCTTTACGTGGACAGCGTTATCGCGCCGCTGCTTCCGGATATGCGCAAGAGCGAAGTGCTCGACGAGAGCGTCGCCCACGCGCTCGATGAAACGCTGGGACAAGGGGCACTCGGCACAAGGCTCGAATCCTTCAAGCTCTGGCGTCGCGACGGAACCATCCTGTATTCGACCGACAAGACATTGATCGGCAAGCGCTTTGAACCCAGCGACAATCTCCGGGCGGCATTCGCAGGCCAAATGGTCTCGGAGTTCGACAAGCTGGACGATTCGGACAGCGAGGCCGAAAGGGCCAGCGGCTTGCATCTTCTCGAGATCTACAATCCGGTGCTGCAGCCATGGTCAGGGGAAGTGGTGGCCGTTTCAGAATTCTACGAGGTCGCCACTGATTTTGAAAGAAACCTGCATCAGGCACTCATTCGAACCTGGCTGGACGTTGCCGCCGTCACAGCGGCCTTCTTTCTCGGGCTGTCGGCAATCGTGTTCCGTGGCAGCCGCATGATCAGTTCGCAGAGCCGCTCGTTGAAGCAGCGCATTGCCGAGCTTTCCGATCTGCTTGCGCAAAACAGACTGTTGAGGCTGCGGGTGCAGCGTGCCTCGCAGCGTGCCACCGCACTTAACGAACGCTATCTCAGGCGCATCGGTGCGGACTTGCACGATGGCCCGGCGCAATTGGTTGCTCTCGCGGCGCTGGGGATCGACAGCCCCGTCATTGCCGATCCCGCTACGCCGCAATCGAAGCGTGCACAGGAATTGCTGGCCATCAAAGCACATCTGGACGATGCCATGCGCGAGATCAGGAGCATCAGCAAGGGCCTTGTCCTGCCGCATATCGAGCATGCCGAACTGGGTGAAATTCTCCAGCTTGCCGTACGGGCGCACGAAGAACGAACCGGCGTCAAAGTGATGCTATCGATGACCGGCGGCCATGCGCCATTGTCGCCGGCGGCCAAGATCTGCATCTTCCGCTTCGTCCAGGAGGCGCTGAACAATGGATTCCGTCATGCCGGAGGTGAAGGTCAGTCGGTCGAGAAACATTTCGACGGCGAGCGCGTTTGTATCGAAGTGGCCGACGCCGGCGCCGGCTTTGACCCGCAAATCGTGCGTCCCGAGAGGCTGGGACTCGTAGGGCTGCGCGAGCGTGTGGAAAGCCTCGGGGGCCAGTTTACCGTGACTTCCTCACAGAGTGGCACAGTCGTAAGAATGGCCCTCAACATCGTTGAAATGGGGCAGACATGACAGTAGCCATCAAGCTCGCCATCGTCGACGACCACCCGCTGTTCAGGGAAGGCGTTGTGCGCACGCTCGATCAGATCGGCGGGTTCGAGATCGTCGGTGAAGGAAGCAGCAGAGACGATGCCCTGCGGATAATCGAAGACCAGCGGCCCGACATTCTGCTGATGGACATCTCGGTTCCTGGAGGTGGCCTTGGCGTGATCGGACCGGCCCTTGAGCGGCATCCGGCACTGAAAATTGTGATGCTGACCGTTTCGGAAGAAAACCAGCACGTGATGACCGCGTTGCAGAGCGGGGCCAGGGGCTATGTTCTGAAGGGGGTCGGGTCGAGGACGTTGGCTGCGATCCTGCGCACGGTAGCGTCGGGCGAACGATATGTCTGTCCACAATTGTCGGCGCGCCTGTTGGCCGATCTGTCAGCTCAATCAAAAGAGCCGGCGAAAGCTGACGGACTTGCCGACCTCACCAGCCGTGAAAGGGAGATCCTGACGCTGGTTGCCGCGGGACTGAGCAACAAACGGATCGGGCTTCGGCTGAACCTGCATGAAAAGACGATAAAGCACCACATGACGCGAATCCTGGCCAAGCTCAACGTCAGCAACAGGACCGAAGCCGCCATGACCTTGCGCGATGCGACTGAGCACCGGCATCCGCCTGTTCGCGATCATGCTTGAGCCGAAATTGCCGCACGGCGCGGCCATGTGAACTGGCCCTCAGTCGATCATTTCAAGCAACCTGTCCCGATCGGAACGCGTCGCCAGGCGCCGAATGATGGTGCGGCCCTTGGCGTCCCGCATTTCGTATTGGCCCCTGTCGATGCGTTCGCTGAGTCCATTCGAATGCACCACGCCAATGCTCGGGCCGCTCACCTCGACCCGGTCTCCTGTGGATGCGTTGACAAAGAGTTTTGGCTTGCTATCGGGGTTTACCGTAGGGGCGGGATCAGGGGGATTGTCGTCCTGCGACTTTGCTTTGCCCTTGCCGGCACCAGCATTCGAGTTCGAATTGCCGGAGTTTCCACCCGAATTGCCCGAATTGCCGTTCCCATTCCCGTTCCCGCCATTGCCGTTGCCGTTCCCGCCATCTTTGGCCCAGACAGCCTGCGGGCCGAGCGGCTGCGATGATCCATCGAACAAGACGCGATAGGGGCTTACGACGAGAATGAAGGTCAAGACGACTACAGAAATGCCGACACGACGTCCTCGTGAAGATCCGGTCCTTCGTTTCCGGGTCGTCATCAATGAACTTGTCAGTCGCATGTCGGAACTCCCCTTAATCATACGGCTCTGTCGTACTGCCTCCTGTTCGAAATTCGTGTGATGCTTAAAACAATGGTTTGCGTCCGGAACGTCAAGACCCACCAGTCCCACGATGGTAACTGGTGGGTCTCGCTAGCGCAGGAAGGGACTATTTACTGCGCAAGTCTTTTGCCTTCCTTTGGTTGCGTCTCTCCGCGGTAGCGCAGACTTCCACCGTCAGCCAACAATAAATCCAATGGCCGCGACCCCGAAACACAGGCCAAATAACGGAAAAAGCAGCCAACGTGCCTGGTGAATGCTCGGGTCCATGGCGGCCTCCTGTAACAGTCGGCATCGCAACGGGGCTCCTCGGAACTCAGTTCCTGAAACTCTCGCATTTCGGGCTTTTGCGATAGCAGCCTCGGACCAAAGTTTGGCTGTGCGGGTCCTTGGTCGATAGGCTTACAGACTGAAGTCCCTATGCCAGGAGCCCGCCCTGCATTCGCCGACCTTTGTGTCCAACTGGCAGCTGCGATCCACCGCCCCTTCGAATGCTTTGCGTTTCTGGCTCTATGGCAGCAACGCCGTTGGTCTACTGCCGCATCGTTGAAACGCCACCAATGCAGACCCATATGCGAATTGCGTCGGATGTCTCCTCCCATTGCGTCCGGCGCGTTCCCCTCTGGAGGTTATAGACCTTCACACTTGGCCGGGCTTAACAACCCGGCCTTTTCTTTTGGCATTTGTATAATCGCCTGATGGCCCTAATTTGCGAGACATCGGTAAAATCGATTTGCAAATGCATTCAAGTGCCCATAGCCTGTCACCATGAGCACGATTTCCAAAGTTGCCACGCGAGCGGGCGTGTCGCGCACGACCGTGTCGCATGTCATCAACCATGCGGACCGGGTATCGAAATCGCTGCGTGAGCGCGTACAAGCGGCGATCGACGAACTCGGCTACACCCCGAACCCGCAGGCGCAGAGCCTGCGCACCGGCCGTACCAACATTATCGCGATGCTGATCCCGGACATCCGCAACCCGTTCTATCCGGAGCTGGTGAAAACGGCGCAGTCGACGCTCGAAGTGGTCGGCCTCGACATGCTGATCTTCAACACCGACGTGCCGGGCGGACATTCACAGGATCACGGCCGCGAGTATTTGCGCCAGATCGGGCGCAAGCGGGTCGACGGCGTCATCGTTGCCGACTTCGCGCTGCACGGCATGCACAGCGAACTGCTCAGCCTCGATCTGCCCGCCGTCTTCATCGGCCATCTGCCGAACCATGCTGTCGACAGCGTCCAGCTGGACGATTTCGGCGGCGGCTATCTGATGGGCGAGTATCTGGCGAAGAGGGGCCATCGCCGCATCGCCCATGTCACCGGGCCATCCTTTTTCAAGGAGGCGATGGCGCGTGCCGCCGGTTTCGAAAAAGGGCTCGCCGACAATGGCGTGCCAATCTCCGCCGATCTGCGGTTTGAGGGAAGCTATCTTGCCCCGTCAGGGCGGGAAGCGGTCACCTGGCTCAGGGAGAAGCACGGCGGACACCTGCCGTCGGCGATGTTCTTCGCCAATTATCTGATGGCCTCCGGTGCGCTGACCGAATTCTACGACCATGGGATCAATATCCCTCAGGATATCGCCATCGCAGTCTTCGATGACCTGCCTCAACTGGAATATGTCAGGCCGAAGCTGACCTGTGTCGGCAACAGTCCGACAATGCTTGCCAAGCGCGCCACGGAAATGCTGCTCGAACGGCTGGGTGGCAAAGTCGAGGGCGCGCCGCGCACCGAAGTGATCCCATGCGCGTTGAGCCCATTCGACAGCGCGTGACGCCAGATGCCGGCAAAGGGAACGGAGGTCCCTTCGCCAACGTTCGACCGAACAACATCCAAGGGAGGAATTGATGACTGACAAAACGACCCGCGACCGGCCATTGGCCAGCCTGAATCGCCGTCGGCTGATCCAGGGCGGCGCCACTTTCGCTGCCGCCGGCCTCACAGGCTTCCCGTTCATCAACAGGATGGCCGTGCGCGCTCAGGAAGCGCCGCTGAAATTCTGGCAGTTCTATGCGCCTCGCGGAGACGTGAAGCCGCAGGTCCAGTGGTTCGAAAAGCTGGTGGCCGACTGGAACGACGGCCACGACCAGAAGGTCGAGCTCGAATATGTCGTCAACAGCGAATACATCTCCGGTTCCAAGCTGGCAACGGCCTTCGCGTCGGGCGAGGGTCCTGACATCTTCCTCATCAGCCCCGGCGATTTCCTGCGTTATTACAATGGCGGCGTGCTTGCCGACCTGACGCCGCATATCGAGGATGGCGCCAAAGCCGATTTCCCGGAAAGCGTCATCGCCAACCGCATGGTGGACGGCAAGATCTACGGTGTGCCGATGGAAGTCGAGCCGATGGCCTTCTACTATTCGGTCAAAGCGTTCGAGGATGCAAAGCTCAACGAGAACGACGTGCCGAAGACCTGGGACGAGCTGTTGGCGGTCGCCAAAAAGCTGACGACGCCCAGCCGCTACGGCGTGCTGTTCGAAACGACTCCCGGCTATTACCAGAACTTCACCTGGTATCCGTTCCTGTGGCAGGGCGGCGGCGAATTCCAGGGCAAGGACGGCAAGAGCGCCTTCGATTCGCCGGCCACCGTCCAGGCGCTGAAACTCTGGCAGGATGCCATCAATACCGGCGTGGCGCCGCGTCAAGTGGTCGGCGGTGGTTTCGACATAGTCGCCAATCTCGGGGCAGGGCTGTGCGCCATGCAGAACTGCGGCATCTGGGGCATTTCGGCGATGGACAACAACGCCAAGGATGTGCCCTACGGCATCTTCAAATTGCCGACGCCGGCCAATGGCAAATACGTCACTGTCGGCGGCGGCTGGGCCTTCGTCGCCAATGCCGGGGGCAAGAACCCAGATGCCTCCGCCCAGTTCTGCGCCTGGGCGCTGGCCTCGATGGACCAGGCCTCGATCGACCGTGTCGTCAACTGGTGCACGGTCGCCAAGAGCGACATGCCGCCGCGCAACAGCGCGCTGAAGGCCGGCGCCGATGTCTTCAGCACGGGCAAGTTCGGCACCTTCGCCAAGGAGATCCACCCGGGAACGCGTGCCGAGCCGCGGGTTCCGCCGGAGGCGTACAAGATCATCTCCGACGCCATCCAGTCGGCACAGCTTGGCGGGGTTGATGCCCAGCAGGCGGCGACGACGGCCAGTCAGCAACTCGATGCGTTCCTCGCTTCCTATTCCGGCGCGCCGATCCTTTAGGCCCTTTCCAGCATGGATCAGTTGAAACCGCCAGCCGCGGGCGCGAATTCCGCCCGCGGCCTCACCGCCAAGCAAAGGGAGCGCTGCGCCGCATGGCTGTTCGTCCTGCCCGATGCGGTTGGCCTGCTGGTGTTCGTCGGCGTGCCGATGCTGCTGTCGCTCGCCGTCGGGTTCTTCGAGGTCAACGGCTTCGGCGGCTACAGGTTCGTCGGGTTCGGCAATTACAGGCGCATGTGGGGCGACCCGCTGTTCTGGTCGTCCGTGAAGGTGACGGTAGCCTATGCCGTCATGCTGGTGCCGGCGCTCTACGCCGCCGGACTGGGACTGGCGCTTCTGGTGCAGAAGACCAACCGCTTCAACGCGGTCATGCGCTCGATGTTCTTTGCGCCGCAGATGGTCAGCCTGGTCGTGGTGGCGCTCGTGTGGCAGCTCATGCTGGTCGAAAAGGTCGGCATCGTCAGCCGGCTGGCGCCGCTCGTCGGCCTCGGCGGAATTTCGCTGCTCGGCGATCCAAATCTGGCGCTGTTCACGCTGGTGCTGGTCAGCGTCTGGTTCCTGATGGGTTTCTACATGCTGATCTTCCTCGGCGGGCTCCAGGACATCCCGGCAGAGTACTACGAAGCCGCAAAGATCGACGGTGCCGGGCCGGTGACAAGCTTCTGGTACATTACTTTGCCCCTGCTCAAGCCGACCAGCTTCTTCGTCCTCCTGGTCTCGCTCGTCGCGGCTGTCGCCGGCGGCCAGGTCTTCGACCTGATCTATGTGATGACCAAAGGCGGTCCGGTCAATTCGACCTCGGTGCTGATCATCTACATCTACAAGCAGGCATTCCAGTTCGGCGCGTTCGGCTATGCATCGGCAATGGCATCGCTGCTGGTGCTGGCGCTGATGCTGGTCACGGTCTTCTTCTTCGTGCTGACGCGCGGCGGACGTTTCGAGCATGACTGACGGCCGAACTCATTCCGGCCGTTCGCAGATACGAGCGGCGAGGCTTGCCTGGATGCTGGCGACCGCAGCGCTTGGCCTGATGACGGTGTTCCCGCTTGTCTGGATGCTGGTCATCTCGCTCAAGCCGGCGAGCGACGTCTTCACGCCGAGCCTCATTCCGGAACGGCCGACGCTCGGCAATTTCCTCTATGTGCTGACCGAGGTGCCGTTCCTGCGCTATCTCTTCAATTCGTTCTTTGTGTCGGCCACAGTAACCGTCGCTGCGCTGTTCTTCCATTCGATGGCCGGCTATTCGCTCGCACGGCTGCGTTTTCCGGGCCGCGACACGCTGTTCCTCGCCATGTTCTCGACCTTTCTGGTGTCGCTGCCGGTAATCATCGTGCCGCTGTTCATCCTGACGCGGATGCTGCACATGCTGGACAGCTATGCCGGGCTGATCATTCCGGCGATCTTCAACGCGTTCGGCATCTTTCTGCTCAGGCAATACTACCTGTCGCTGCCCAGGGAACTGGAAGAAGCGGCGATCATGGATGGTGCCGGCTACTGGCGCATCTATTGGAGCATCATCCTGCCGCTCAGCCGGCCGATCCTGTCGGCACTGGCGATCCTGTTCTTCCTCGCCAACTGGAACGCTTTCCTGTGGCCGTTGACGATCACATCGGACCTCAACCTCTGGGTGGTGCAGGTAGCCATTGCGAACTTCAAGAGCCAGTACGCCGCCGCCTGGAATTATGTCATGGCCGCCTCGACCATCGTCGCCGTGCCGATGCTGGTCCTCTTCGTGATCTTCCAGCGCCAGATCATGGAATCCATCAAGACAAGCGGCCTGAAATAACCGCTGAAGCAAGAGGAGAAACACATGGATAATGCCGGCCTGTCGCCGCTTCGCGGGCTCGCCAAATTGCGCGACGCCAAAACCCGCCGGTTCTCAAGCTACGACCGCACCGGCGGCAATGACGACCGGCTGCACATTGAACCCGGCCAGACGGTGGTGATTGCCGAGCATGACGGTGCCGGCATCGTCACGCATATCTGGGCGACGCTCGCCTGCGAGAGCGAGGCGTTCCTGCGCAAGATCGTATTGCGCGCCTATTGGGATGGTGAGGCACATCCGAGCATCGAAACGCCGATCGGCGATTTCTTCGGCATGGGCCATGCCCGCACCCGCAATTTTGCCAGCCTGCCGGTGCAGGCAAGTCCAGAGGATGGCAAGGCCTTCAACTGCTACTTTCCGATGCCGTTTGCCAGCCACATGCGCTTCACCGTCACCAATGAGGCTGAGGACGACCTGCTTTTCTATTACTATGTCGATCTCGAACTGCATGAGGAACTCGAGGAAGGCCTGGGCCGCTTCCACGTCCAATACAGGCAGCAGCGACCTGACGGCATAGACGAGACGGGGCTGGCCAACGAGCAGGTCCTGTTTGGCGGGGAAAACACCGACGGGAACGGCAACTACACCATCCTGGAGGCGGAAGGTCATGGCCACTATGTCGGCGTACTCTATTCCGTCTATTCGCGGCGGCGTTCCGCACTATGGGACTGGTATGGCGAGGGCGACGACATGATCTTCGTCGATGGCGAGCCGGGCATTTCCGTGCCGGATACAGTGCGCAAGCCCGATCCGCGCATCGGACCGAAGGCCGAACTGATCGACGATCGCGGCGAGACCGGCCCCGGCGCCAACGATGCCTGGCCGCCGACGCTGCACGGCACCGGCACGGAAGATTATTTCAATACGGCATGGTGCCCGACACAGGACTACAGCGCGCCCTATCACGGCATCATCGCCGCCGGCGGGCCGAACTGGACCGAGCCGGTTACGCTCTATCGCTGGCACATAGAGGACCCGGTCATCTTCCACAAACGCATCCGGGTGACCATCGAGCACGGTCACGCCAATCGCCGCTCGGACGACATTTCGTCGGTCGCCTTCTGGTATCAGGCCGAACCGCACAAACCGTTCGAAGCGCTTGTCGATGTCGAGGACCGCATCCCCACCTATCGCGCGCCTTATCACAATTGGAATGCCGCCTTCGACGAGAAGAGGCGTTAGGCCGGGATGCGTTCGAATTGAACCGTGCATCCCGCGCTATCTGTGTCGGGGCACGACCCTGCCGCAGCGTGCCGTCTCAGCTGCGAGGTGGAAGTTGCTGGACAGACCAGGTGTTGCCGTCGGGATCCTCAAAGAAGACAAATCTGCCCCAGGGAAAATCCTTGATATCGCTGACCTCGATACCTTGAGCGGCCAGGTACCGGTGAGCCTCATCGATATCGGGCACGACGAGTTGCAGGCCCCTTATGGATCCCGGGGGGCTGTCGACGAGGCCCTTGCCCATGGCAATCGAACAGGCCGAACCGGGCGGCGTCAATTGCACGAAACGTATCTCGTCGCTTACGGTGTGGTCGTGATCGAGATGAAAGCCGACCTTCCCAACATAAAAGGCAATTGCTCTATCGACGTCCGATACGGGGACCGGGACCAGCTCCAGCTTCCAATCCATGACAGCCCTTTCGCAGCTTGATCGCCAAGTGGTGCCGAACACCGTGGGCGCCATCCCGCCATCTTCCCAATGCCATTGTCGGCGCGGGCCGCTCAGTCAGTCAAGAGATACCCGGGCTCGGGCAACGTGAGGACTGGTCTCATTGCTGAGACGGCGTTCGGAACCGATGAGCACAAGCTCAGTTAGGCGGAGGACAACCACCTTTCGGATCAGCAAGGCCGACTTTAATGATCGGAACGCAGGCGCCGAATACAACTGTGGGAAGGTTGAACGGGCGTCGTTGACGCGCGAAGGGATTGCTTGGAAGCGACGCTCGCCGAAGCTGGCGAGATCGTCGGACGGCGAAGCCGAAGCGCAATTATGCCGTGAATGCCTACGATTCGGCCTGCCTTCTCCTTGCCGCGATCAAAGACGCCAGCACTGTATCCAAGGGGACATCCGAGCCGGCGCGACGTTCTGGCGGCGGTGCACAATATCCGTTTCAAGGGAATCGCTTATCGCGAGCCCGTTCGGTGGGATGAAAAGGGTGACAATCTGGCCGCTGTGACTGCACTCAACGGGGTGGAAAACGGCCGCTTCCGACAGACCGCCGAAATCCAGCAGATGCAGAGTGTCGAGCAGACCTGACGCCGACAGGCTCTCCGACCGAACCGGTTTCCGCCGCTTTGCCAGGACGATTTTCACAGGACCACGAAACAATAATCTCCGGTCGCCGTTTCGCCCGCAGAACCTTTCGAGGAGGCGACGATGAGCGCAACCGGCTTGGACGTTTTCGACAAAACGCTGCAAATAACAAACATCTGGCTTGACGAGATCATGGCGGATCTTGGTCCGGATCGACACGTCGCCTGGCATACATTGGGCGCCGTTCTGCGAACCCTTCGCGACAGGCTGCAGATCGGACTGGCGGCCAAATTGGGAGCGGAACTGCCGCTGCTCGTGCGCGGCGCCTACTATGATCGCTATCGGCCCGCCGACATGCCCGACAAGACACGCTCGCTCGAGAAATTCCTGCAACACATCGCCGATGAATTGAAATCGACCCGTCCTGTCGATCCCGAGGATGCGGCACGCTCTGTGCTGCGTGTGCTTGCACGGCATATCGACCTTGGCCAGTCGGCAAAGGTGCGGGATGCGCTGCCAAAGGAAATCCAGGTCCTCTGGCCTGAAAGCGTGGGCGTCAAATAGCGGCGATCCTGCTCATGCGGACGCGCGACGGACCAACTGCCACGAAACGCTGAAAAGGGTAGGTATTGCGCCCGGTGTTGCCGAGATCAATGAGATCAGATGATCGGCAAGATGGTCGTAGTGGGCAGTTTCGGGGCCGATTGTCGTCAATGCCGGATGACTGAATTCGCCCTCGTCGATATTGCCGCAGCCGATGACTGCAATGTCGCCGGGCACGGAGAGGCCGGCCTCCTCGAATGCGTGCAGGGCGGTCACGGCGGCAAGATCGGATTCGACGAAAAGCGCGGTCGGCCGATCCTTGCGGGCGGCCAGCGCCGTAGCATTGGCAAATGCAGCCTTGCGCGCCTCTGCACCGCCGATCACCAGGTCGTCTCGCAGCGGAAGGCCGCGTGCTTGCAGGAAGCTGCGATAGGCGGCGAGACGGCTCCCGTCCACCGCTTGCTCATGCACCATATAGGCGATGCAGCGATGGCCAGCTCGGTAGAGGTAGTCGAGTGCCTCGAAGACGGCCCTGCCGGTATGCTGGCGCACAACCGAAAAGCCTGCCGGCTCGATGGTCGGATGGAAGATCACCGCTGGCCGGCCCGCGGCCGCCAGGCGCGCGGCCAAGAGCATCACCTCGGGCTCGGAGAGATGCTGCCAGTCGGCGATAATGCCGTCTGCCAGCCCGCTCTCGATTTCCCTCACGATCCGGTCGGTTCGCTCCAAGGTGTCTCCCGCGGTGATAATTGTCGAAAATCCCCTCAGCGCCGCTGCAGATTGGATATCCTGCGCGATCCGGTCGCTGAACGGCACGCCGAGACGAGGCAGTACAAGGCAGATTCGCTCGGCCTGCTGGCGGCGCAGCTGCCGCGCGGTGCGGTTTTGCACGTAGTTGAGCTCAGCGACGGCCTCGAGGATGCGCTGCCGCGCCTCCTTGCCGACGAACTTCAGGCGCGTGCTGTCGCCGCTGAGCAGGTACGACACGGCAGCGGTCGATACATTGGCGCGCCGGGCGACATCGGCCATGGTCGGCGCCTTTCTGCGATCGGAACTTCTCTCGTGCATTGTTGGATCCGCTACGCGACGTGACATGATCAACTGTCGCTCAGCCGGATTTCATTCCAGCTTCCATGCCCGGCGGCAAGGATCTCGGGCCTTGCCTCGCCGGCCTCCTCCATCAGGGCAACGATGCGGCCTCGCAGCCATGCACGCGTCTCTGCGTGATCGGGCGAAGCTATGAGATTGGTTAGTTCGTTTGGATCGGCATCGAGGTCGTAGAGCCTCGCCTCGACATAGAAATCGCTGCCGGAATCCCGCCAGCCGTCTTTTCCCGGCGCCTCGACCTCATATTTCCACCGTCTGGTGCGCAACGCGCGGCCGACATGGTGCTCGCTGATTTGAATGAATATCTCGTCGCGCGGCGGCCGTTCGCCCTGCAGTGCGTCGAGCAGCGAGACGCCCTGCATTGAATTGGGCACTTTCAGGCCGGCCGCGGCGAGCAGGGTCGGCGCGAGATCGACGAGGCTGACCAGGCCTTCATATGTGCCGATGCGCTGGAAGCCGGGGCCGTGGAATAGCGTCGGCACGCGGATCGACGCCTCATGACAGGAACGCTTGTATTCGTTGTTGCGAGTCTTGAAGTGACATCCGTGGTCGGAGGTGAAGAGGATGATCGTGTCGTCAAGCCGGCCAAGGCTGTAGAGCGCCTCGATCAGCCGTCCAAACGCCTCGTCGAGGCGTGCGACCATGCCCAGATAGCCGGGGAAATGTTCCGCTGTCGTGCCGCCAAGTGCGGCGAGATCGCCGGGAATGGCGAGCTTCTTGCGGATCCTGTCCTCGTATCCGAGCGGGGCAGGGTAGTTGTCCGTCTGGTTCTGGTGATGCGGCTCGAGGAAGGACAGGAATAGAAAGAACGGCTCGTCTTCCCTCGATGCGACATAGCGGATTGCAGCGTCGGTTAGGGCATCGACGCGGTATCCCGGCAGCTTCACCGCCTTGCCGTCATTGTCGTGGACGACGGTGTCGAAGGGGCCGGAAGTGAACTCCAGGATGTTGGAGGCCAGCCAGTAGCGATAGCCGCCGCGTTGTTCCTGGGTGACCGGCTCGGCGGAGCCCAGGTGCCACTTGCCGATGTAGGCGGTGTCATAACCTGCCGCGGTGAAATGATGCGCGAGCGTGCGCTCGCTCTTCGGCAGTGGGATGTCGTTGCGGTAGCAGCCGGTGATGGTCGGGTACCGCCCCGTCTGGAATACGGAGCGGGCGGGTCCGCAAACGGGCTGGCAGGTAAACGAATTCGCCACGAACGTGCCGGTCCCGGCGAGGCGGTCGAAATTTGGCGTAAGCTCGAGCGGATTGCCATGGACGCCAACGGTGTCCCAACGCTGCTGGTCGGTGAAGAAGACGATTACGTTCGGTCGGCGGGACGTCATAGGGTGCAATGGCTCCGAATGGTCATTTCATGCCTGCCAGCATCACGCTGCGGACGAAGTAGCGCTGCGTGAAGAGGAACAGCAGCAGGCTCGGGATGAAGAGAATGATCCCGCCCGTCGCCGTCAGGTTCCACTGGGTGAAGAATTCCTGGTTGAAAAGCGTCAGTCCCGTCGTGATCGGCCGCATTTCGGTGGTGTTGACGGCGACCAGCGGCCAGAGGAATTCGTTCCACTGGAACACGAAGGTGAGGAGGGCCAGCGTCGCCAGTGCCGGACGGACCTGCGGCAGCACGATGCGCCAGTAAAGGCCGAGTTCCGAGCAGCCGTCCATCCGTGCAGCGTCAAGCAACTCGTCGGGAATTGGACGGATGAACTGCCGCATCAGGAAGATTCCGTAGGCGCTCATGGCGAATGGAAGGATAAGGCCCTGATAGGTGTTGAGCCATCCCATCCGCGCGGTGAGCACATAGAGCGGGATCATGCGGATGAAGAATGGGATCATCAGCGTCGACAGCACCGCGACAAACATGACGCGCTTACCGGCGAATTCCATCTTGGCGAAGACGTAGCCGATCAACGGATCGAAGATCAGATGGAGGAAGGTAATCCCGCCGGCGATGATGAAGCTGTTGAGCGTGAAACGCGCGAACGGCGCCTTCTGCCAGATGTCGATGTAATTCGTGAATTGCCACGTCTCGGGGATCAGAATCGGAATGCCGCTGAAGACGTCGGCATCGCTCTGCAGCGACAGCGAAAGCATGTAGAGGAACGGAAAGATCGACAGCGCCACGCAGAAGAGCAGCAGTAGGTAGGACGGGAGCGTTTTTGCCAATGTCATGCCAACCTCAATAGGTGGTTTCGCGGTTGAGCAGGCGGAACTGAACGAAGGTGATGGCCAGGATCAGCAGGAACATCAGGAAAGACAGCGCCGAGGCGTAGCCGATGTTGAGCTCGAAGAAGGCTGCCTCGAACACGTGCAGGCTGAAGAACCGCGTCGCGTCGGCCGGTCCGCCCTTGGTTATCAGGTAGGCCGGCGCCAGCTCCTGCAGTTGGCTGATCGTGCTGACGACCGCGATGAACAGCGTGGTCGGCGTCAACAACGGCCAGGTCAGATAGCGGAATTGCTGCGTCGGCGTGGCGCCGTCGATGGATGCGGCATCATAGAAGTCGGACGGGATCGACTGCAACGCGGAGAGGTAGATCAGCATGGCATAGCCGACATCCTTCCAGACCGTGATGGCGATGAGGGTCGGCAGCGCGGTCGAGGTGTCGCCGAGCCAATTCTGGGTCGGCAGCCCAAGCTCGGCAAGGAAGCTGTTCAAGATGCCAGTGTAGGGATCGAGAATTGCCTGCCACATCAACGCGACGATCACGAAGGAGGTGATGTAGGGAAAGAAGATGATTGCGCGGATCAGAGTGCGCCCCGGGATCGGCCGGTTGAGCACGACTGCCAGTCCGAGGCCAATGGCGATGCTGGCCGCGGTGACGCCTATCGCGAAGGCCAGCGTCACGAAGAGCGACTGCCGAACGCGCGCGTCGCCGAGCGCAGCAACGTAGTTGTCCAATCCGGCGAATCGGCTCTCGCCGATCAGCGGCTGGCCGCTGTACAGGCTCGCCCAAAACTCTAGTCCGATCGGATAGAAGAAATAGACCGAGAAATAGAGGATTGCTGGCGACAGCAGCAGGTAAGCGAGAAGCGTTTGCCGGGTGCGCCGGCTGAAGCGGCCAGTTCGCCGGGTCGGCATCGCGCCGACGCGAATGTCCGTATCGGCCGTATCGGTGCTGCCGCTGATAAACATCGGCCTAGTTGTTGGCCAGGATGACGTTGGCCTCGGCCGCGAATTTCGGCATGATCTCGGCTGCTGGCTTCTGATTGTAGATGATATCCTCGAGCGCGCTTTGCAGGAGCTTCTCGATTCGCGCGTGCTTGCCGGTGAGGCGCAGCTCGGCGGTGACGTCTTGCGCGTAAGGCAGGCATTTGCTGAAGCTGCCGATGACCGGATCGGCCTGAACCTCGGCGTTGTTGGCCCAGGATTTGCGCGGCATCGTCATGCCCGCTTCCTTGGTAGCCGCCAGTTCCGTGTCGAGCGCGACGAGCCGCTTCAACAACTCCCAGGCCTCTTTCGGGTGCTTGGCGTCCTTAGGGATCATCACGCTGACGCCGCCCGCGAACGTCGCCTGCACCTTGTGCTTGAGTGATGGCGCAACCGCCCAGTTGAGCTTCGGGCTGCCCGAGCGGATCGGCTTCACGTCCCACGGACCGGTTATGATCATGGCGACCCGGTTGGCCGTGAACAGCTTTTGCGGACCCTCATAGTCAGCACCCGCCGCCGGCTTGGTCGCTGCTTTTTCCTTGTGGATCAGGTCGGCGAGGAACTGGATCGCTTCGATCGCCTCAGGACTGTCGAGATTGACCTTGTTTGTCTTGGGATCGTAATAGCTTACGCCGTTCTGCAGCAGCCACGACGAATAATATCCGATGCTCGGGTTGGGAGCGAAGCCGAAGCGGGCGCCGGTCGTCGTCGCCTTGGCAACCTTCAGGAACTCCTCCCAGGTCGCAGGCGGCGCGTCGAAGCCCGCCTGCTTCAGCATATCGACGTTGTAGACGAGGGTGGCGCAGGTGAGGTGGATCTGGATGCCATAGTACTGGCCGCCGAGTTTGTTGCGCTCCACGGAATAGGCTTGCCAGTCGTCGGGATAGCCGATCGCCTTGCCGTCTTGTTCGATGAAGTCGTTCAGCGGCCGCAGCAGATTCCGCTGGCCGAATTCCTGCACCCAGCCGCCGGGTTCGGCGACGAGATCGGGCGGGCTCTTCGCAGCAAAATCCGCCACCAGCTTGGTGCGCATATCCGGCCACTGGAATTTCTCCCACTGCACCGACCATCCGGGATGATCGGCCTCGAACTTTGCTATTGCGTCGGCATAAGCTTGATACGCGTGGCCGGCGTTCCAATAGAGCGTCAGGGTCTCGGCATGGGCTGCACTCGCGGTCGTCAGGGCCACGCCTAAAACCACACCGTGCAGGAACCCGACTGACTTGTAGCGGCGCATCTTGGTCTCCTCCAGGTTTGCCACCGCCTTCCTCACAATGGATGGCGACATATTATTCGATTAATATACCCGCTATACCGCCGTTTTTGTCAAGCTCCGACTGTAATGCAGTGCATAGTTCTGGCCGAACTCGGGCGGAGCTATCTACAGCGCGCGATGCCGAAGTTGCTGGTCTGGACGATCGCGGCCTAACCTGGAAAGATCGTGAAACCGCCATCGACGCGGATTACCTGCCCGTTGATGAAGCGCGCGCGCGGACCGGCGAGGATGGCAACCGCTTCGGCGATCTCTTCAGGCTCCGCATACCGGTTCAGCGATTTCTTGCTCGAATCCATGCGCTGTGGATCGACCACGCGGCTCGCCTGGAACCGTGCGGTCTTGGTGGCGCCGGGGCTCACCGCATTGACGCGTACGCCATCGTCGATCAGTTCCTTGGCGAGGCAGCGCGTATAATGGACGACAGCCGCCTTGAGCGTCGAGTAGACCACCTCGGGCGAGCAGCCGATATGCGCTGCCGCCGAGGCGATGTTGATCACCGAGCCCGAGCCACGCTTGACCATCGGCGGAACGAACGCCTGGCAGACCAGCATCGTGCCGATGAGGTTGTTCTCGGTTAGAACCTTGATGTCTTCGTAGTCGATGTCCAGTGCGTTGTTGGGATTGGGCTTTACGCCCTTGGCGCCGATGTCGCCGCCGGCGCAGTTTACCAAGACGTGCACGTCGCCGAGCTCCGCCTCGATCTTCCTCTTCATTTCCGCGACAGCTTGCTTGTCGCCGATGTTGCCGGTGACCGCGGTGATGCGCGTCCCGTGCTTCTCCAAGCCCCTGGCAGAGTCGCCGAGGTCCGCGAATTCGCCATATTGAGATGGCCGGGCCCAATCGAGGTCGTGGACCGCGACGTTTGCGCCAAGTTCGGCCAAGCGGTCGGCCATCACGCGGCCGAGGCCGCGTCCCGAGCCGGTGACGAAGGCGGTCAGGCCGCTGAGTTCTCGGGCAGTCATGCTGATTTCTCCATTGCAATGAAACCGAATTTCATCATGTTGGCGGCGCTGCGCCGGATCATGTCGAGCTCGTACGAAACGAGCGCACCGTCATCATTGCGCTCCCATGGCGTGCGGTAGTCGGCGTCGTCCGCAAGGCGGTTCAGGCGCGCGGCACTCAGGCAGGCCGCGAATTCGCGGGCGGTCTTCGGCGCATATCCGTTCCACCAGTCGTCGGTGAGACAGCGAACGTGACGAGCCTCCAGCGCGCCGGGCTCAAGCACCGCCGTCAGCGTGTCGTGGTGCCCGCCAAGGATGGCTGCCAGTTCGGCGAAAGGCACGGCGCCGTCGCCGATCGCGCAGCGGACCAGGCGATAGCCCTCATCCGTGAACTGGACGCGATAGTCCTTGAGGTGAACGTGGCGGACATGGGGCGCGATCCGGCGCGTGAAGGCAAGCGGCGCCTCGCCGACAGGAAAGGTGTTGCCGGTGTCGTAGGTGATGCCGACACCCGGCCCGCCAAGTTCGCAGAACGCAGCCAGTTCGTCGCTGCCGAAGTCCTGATGGTTCTCGATGCCGAGCACGCGTCCCTCGGCCGCCGCACGCGGCCCCCATTCCGTCAAGGCAGCGCGAATCGTTGCGTTGAACTCGCTCCATTTCGGACCCCACGCATTGCGGTCGCCGCACAGGACAGGCGTCAGTGCGATACGGATCGTCGTCGCCTCGAGCAGGCGCGCAGCCCGGAAGGCGTTGTCCAGCGGACCTGCCACCAGCAGTCCGCCGCTCACCACCGGGACGATGTCTAGCGCGGCAAGACGCCTGCGCAGGGCGACGATTTCGGCGTCAGTCAAGTCGGTCAACCAGGGTTCGTAGATCTCGAGCGTGCGTGCGCCCAGTTCCTGCGCCAGCGTGATGAAGCCTTCCAGCCCCACGCCGTCCGGATTGTGCCGCGGCGTGCCGCGGCCCTGCAGGCCGAGATAGTAGGTCAGTCCGTAGGGGTTGAGGCCGAGACGAAGCATCAGCTTGGCGATTCCAATGGAGAGCGGAGAGGCGTCACTAGCGCAGACCGGCATCGACGGTTATGGACTGTTTGGTGATCATGCGACTGTCGTCGGCCGCCAGGAAGAGCACGGTGCGTGCAATCTCCTCGCCCAGCAGGACGCGGCGGATCAATTGCCGCTGCACCGTCTGGTCGACTGCCTCCTGCGTCTTGAACCACAGCTCGCGCTGCCGCTCGGTCATGACGGCGCCGGGTTCGATCGCATTGACGCGGATGTTATCCGGTCCGAACGACCGCGCCAACGCACGCGTCAGCGCCACCACGGCCCCCTTGGCGGTGGCATAGGCCACCATCTGGTCCGCTCCGAACCGCCAGGCAATGGAGGAGAAGTTTATGATCGAGCCGAAGCCGAGTTCCTTCATATGCGGATGCACTGCCTGCGCGGCGAAGAAGTGATGCCTCAGATTGACATCGAAGCTGCGGTCCCAATAGTCGGCCGTTACCGCGTCGATGGGATGGCGCTGATCATTGGCTGCGTTATTCACCAGGACGGCGACCGGACCAAGCCGCGCGCGCACGCCTGCTACCGACGCCTTTAGCGCATCGACGTCGGTCACATCGCAATGGAGATATAACGGAGCCTGCCCGGCGGCACCAGCGAGCTCGCGCACCAACGCCTCCGCTGGTTCGTCCTGCACATCGAGAAAGGCTATCCGGGCGCCGTTCGCCACGAAGGCGCGGACCATATCGGCGCCAATGCCGGAGGCGCCGCCGGAGATCAGCACGACCCGACCGGTCAAGCTCGGATAAGTCGCGAATTGTACGGACATCAAACTACAGAAGCGCCTTGGTTGTTGGATCGAACAGACAGGCGCGCGACATGTCGATGCCGAGCGTTATCGTCTCGCCCATGACGGGAGCGTCATCCGGCTCGAAACGGCCGGTGATCTCCAGGTCACCCAGCCTGAGCACGGCAAGCGTCTCGGCCCCGGTAGGCTCGACCAATTCGACCGGCGCCTGCATGGACGCCACAGCAGGTTTGCGCGACTTCAGATCGGTCGTGAAACGGTAGATGTGTTCCGGCCGGATACCGAGCACGACGTCCTTTGGCGCACCGGCGGGCATCGGCGCGGCAAGGGCGAGGCTGGCGTCGCTGCCGTCAGCGGCGCGTACCGAGATGCTGGTCGAGCCCGTAAGCCGGGCGGGAATGAAATTCATCGCCGGCGATCCCATGAAACCGGCAACGAACATGTTGGTCGGCCGGTCGTAGATCCGTTTCGGCGTGTCGAACTGCTGTACCGAGCCCTGGTTCATCACCGCAATGCGGGATGCAAGCGTCATCGCCTCGACCTGATCGTGGGTGACATACACCGTGGTCTTGCCGACGCGATGGTGAAGCTTCTTGATTTCGGTACGCATGTCGACGCGCAGCTTGGCGTCGAGGTTGGACAAGGGCTCGTCGAACAGAAACAGCTTCGGGTCGCGCACGAGGGCACGCCCCATCGCAACGCGCTGCCGCTGGCCTCCCGAGAGCTGGCCGGGCTTGCGTTTAAGCAGTTGTTCGATCTGCAGGAGTGCGGCAACCCGCTGGACAGCTTCCGCCTGCGCTGCTTTTGGCACGCCGCGGCTCTCCATGCCGAAGGTGATGTTCTGGCGCACCGTCATGGTGGGATAGAGGGCGTATGACTGGAACACCATCGCAATATCGCGGTCCTTGGGTTGCACCGAGTTCACCAGCCGGTCGCCGATCCATATCTCGCCCGACGTGACGGTTTCCAGTCCGGCGATCATGGCGAGCAAGGTTGACTTGCCGCAACCCGACGGGCCGACAAGGGCGACGAATTCTCCGGTCTTAGCCTCGAGATCGATGCCGGCAAGAATCTCGAGCGAGCCGTAGCTCTTGTGAAGGTTGCGGATCATCAACGCGGACATGGGCGACGCCTCATTTGATGGCGCCCTGGGTGAGGCCGCGCACGAAGTATTTTCCACCGAACAGATAGATGAGCAGCGGAGGCAACGCGCCGATCAGCACGGCTGCGCTCATCACATCGTAAGCACGCGCGGTCGTGCCGCCGGCCGTGAGCGCGACCAGTGCCGCTGTGATCGGCTGCTGCTGGCCCGATGTGAAGACGACGCCGAACAGATACTCGTTCCAGATGCCGGTGAACTGCCAGATGACGGTGACGATCAGGATGGGCGGCGACAGGGGCAGGATGATCTTGCGGAAGATCCGCCAGAACCCGGCGCCGTCGATGCGTGCCGCCTTGATCAGGTCGTCCGGTATGCTGACGTAGAAATTGCGGCAGAACAGGGTGGTGAACGAGATGCCCTGGACGACATGGATCAGCACCAGCCCATATGTGGAATTGGTCAGGCCGAGCTTGCCGAGCAGGAACGCCCACGGCATCAGCGAAATCTGGCCGGGCATGAATACGCCGAGCAGCATCAGATTGAAAATCAGTTCAGAGCCCCTGAAGCGCCATTTGGAGAGGATGTAGCCGTTCATGGCGCCGAGAATGGTCGAGATGATGGTGGCGGGGATCGTCATCGCCAGGGAGTTGAAGAAATTGCGCTTCATTCCCTCGCAGGTACCGCTGACGCAGTAGGATCCCCAGGCCTGCGCCCACGCATCGAACCGGAAGCTGCGCGGTACGGAGATGAGGCCGTTGCGGGCAATCTCCGACTGCTCGCGCAATGAGTTGAAGATCACCACCAGCAGCGGCACGAGATAGACGACCGCGAAAAGCGTCAGCACGGCATAGACAAGGAAGCGGCTCCAGAAATGCCGGCGCGTGGCAGCGGCTTCTTCCGGATCAAAACGGGCATTAGGGGCAATTTCAGCCATTGCGGCCCTCCGCTCGCCGGCGCCAGACGATCCACAAGGAATACGGCACCAGCACAACCGCGACCGCAGCGAGCATCATCATCGCCGCGGCGGCACCTTCGCCGATTTGGCCGCGCTGGAACATCAGGTCGTAGACATAGATGGCGGGGAAGGTGGTGGACACACCTGGGCCGCCTCGCGTCAACGCCGCCACCAGGTCGAAGGTCTTGATGGCGAATTGTATCTGAATGACCGCCACCGCCAGGAATATCGGGGCGATGGTTGGCAGGATGACCCTCCGATAGGTCCGGAAAACCGACGCGCCGTCGATTTGCGCGGCCTTGACGAGATCTGGATCGACCGACCGCAGACCGGCCAGGAAAAGTGCCATTGCGAAGCCGGACGACTGCCAGATACCGGTTATGATCACCGCATAGATCGCAGTGTTGCGGTTGGCCGTCAGGGCGAAGCTGAAGTCGGTCCAGCCAAGCCCGCGAACGAAGGCCTGGATACCGTCGACAGGATTATAGAGCCAACTCCACACCGTACCGGTGACGATGAAGGACACCGCCAACGGATAGAGGAAGATGGTGCGCCAAACCGCCTCGCCGCGGACGCGCTGGTCGATCGCGATCGCGAGCAGCAGGCCAACGGCCATCGAGCCAACGATATAGAAGCCGCTGAACAGGAAGAGATTGGTATAGGCGATGTTCCAGCGCCGGTTTGCCCAGAGCGAAGCGTAATTGTCCAGGCCGACGAACCCATAGGTCGGCAACAGCGACGAATTGGACAGCGAGATGTAGAGCGTCCAGAGCGTGAAGACGAAAACATAGATGAAACTCGCCGCTATCGACGGCGCCAGCACCAGAATGGGCACCATCGTGCCCAGGCGCTCGCGCCACGGACGGGCCGCGGCAGCTGCGGCTGGTACAATCAGATCATGGGTGGACATCGGGCTGCTCCGGCGAGGTCTGGCCGGGAGCTTCACCCCCGGCCATCATCGGCAGCGTCACTTCTGCGCTTCGGCCGCATCCGCCATCGCATTGGCCGCGTCCTGCGCACTCATATCCGGCGTTGCTACAAACTCCGTGATGCTATCCATTATTGCGCCGCGGACCTTTTGCGGAACCGTCATGTTGTGCGCCATCGAACGCACGAGCGTGCCGGCGGCGATCGAGGCTTGCAAATCCTTTTGCGAGAGTTGCTGGCAGGGATTGAAGCCGTTCGAAAGATCGACATCGAGGCGCGCCGGAATGGACCCTTTGGTCTGATTGAAAATGGTCTGGAATTCGGGCGACAGGATGATGCTGGCAAGCAGCTTCTGTCCCTCGATATAGTCCGGGTCCTTCTGCTTGAAGAACACGACCGAATCTGAATTCAGGATGAAGCCCGGCTTGCCCCAATCGGTCGGCGCCTGGGCGCAGACATAGTCGGTGCCCTCCTTGAAGCCGCCGGCCGTCAGCAGGCCGATCGTCCAGTCGCCCATGATGTGAAAGGCGGCCTCGCCGCGGCCGACCAGATGCGACATGGTATCCCAGTCACGCCCGTTCATGCCGGGATCCATGTACTTCGAGGTCATGGTGCGGAACTGCTCGAAGGCCTTGACCATGCCGTCACTGCGCATGGCGTCGACGTCGCCCTCGACGAAGGCTTTCTTGTAGAGATCGAGGTCCTGACCGTACACGACCACTTCGAAGACGGTCGAGTCGGTCCAGTCGGCGGTCGAGTGCGAAATGCAGATCTTGCCGCTGGCCACGATCTTGTCGCAGGCGGCATTGAATTCCGCCCATGTCTTCGGCATCTCGGTGACGCCCGCGTCCTTCATGACCTTCGGCGATGCCCACAGCCAGTTGATGCGGTGGATGTTCATCGGCGCGGCCACCCAATTCCCGGTCGGCTTCATCACCGGCAGCAATTCGGGAGCGACGACCTTCTCCCAATTTTCCGCTTTCGCCAGGTCGTCGAGATTGGCTGTCATGCCCGTCTCGTTCCATTCGGCGATCTCGGGGCCCTTTAGCTGCACAGCGGGAGGGGCGTTGCCGGCGATCACATCGGCACGCAGTTTGGCCAGGGTATTGGCCGTATGGCCCGCGATGGAGGTCTGCTGCCAGGTGCCACCCTTGGCGGTAAACATCTCGCCGAGCTTGGCGATAGCCTGGGCGTCCGATCCGGTGGCCCATTGATGCAAGAGGTTGGTCTTCGGCTCCGCGAGGGCTGTTCCGGTAATCAAGGTGAGGGCGGTAGCGGCCGCAAAGGCCGTCCTCAGGTATTTCATCGTTTCACTCCCATATATGATGCACGGTTCGTATCGACCGCTTGTGGCCCGCGATTTGAAGTCGTGGCCGGCGAGATGCAGTAATCTCCGTTCTTTCCAAGATGACATATCTGGGCTATCAGTCAACGTGCTTTGTGCCCATCATGAACAAACCTTCGCTTAGAAATTGGCTAATCGACAGGCCGTCCGCGTCGCCGGAGAGCCTGATCGTCCGATGCCTGCGCGAGCGCGGCGTGCTTTCTGCGTCGCAAATTACCCGCATTACCGGTTTGGCGCGGTCGACGGTTTCAACCGCGCTCAATGGCTTGAGAAAGTCGGGGATGGTAATCGAATCCCCGGCCCATCATGACGCGGCGAGGGGTATTGGCAGGCCTGCCACGACATTGACGCTCAATCCCGCTGCGGGCACCTGCGTCGGCATCCATCTGGGCCTCGACGAGATGCGGTGTGTCGTCGCTGACGTCTCGCATTCTTTCGTTGCCGAACAAACCATCCCCATGGGTCTGGACTACCAGCCGCAACAAGCGGCCCAGCTCGCCAAGTCAGTAATTGCCCGATGCTATGAAGAGAACGGTCTGCCGATGGCGGGGCTCCTGGGGGTTGGGGTCTCCGTCTCGGGCCCAGTCAGCCGCGAAGGAGTGGTGCTGCGCGCGAGTATCGTTCCGACCTGGGCCGGGGTCAACATCCGCGATGTGTTCGGGCCGGTCCTCGAACAGCCGATCTTCGCCGACAATGAGAGCAACTGCTCGGCCATTGCGGAGCTGATGTGGGGTGCGGCCGTCGGCCAGGACGACTTCGTGCTGTTCAAGGTCGATCTGGGCGTCGGCGGGGCCATTGTCCAGCACGGTCGGCTGGTGAGCGGCATCGCCGGCGGCGCCGGCGAATTCGGGCACATCAGCATCGATCCCAGCGGCGACCTTTGCCGGTGCGGTAATCGAGGATGCCTGGAGCTCTATGCCAGCTTTGCCCGACCGCTCGAGCAGATTTCGCGCATCCTGCGGCGGCCGGTCACGATGGACGACGTGATCATGATGGCCGAGCAGGGCGACGTGAGGGCGCTGCGGATGATCGAGGACACCGCCGAGTTCGCCGGCCGTGGCCTTGGCCTGATCGGTTCGGTTCTCAATCCGCCGCTCATCATCATCGGCGGCCGCATGGCCTTGGCGGGCGACATTCTCCTGGCGCCACTGATCGCATCATATGAACGCCACACGCTCATCAAGTCCCGCGATGTGGCGCCTGCGCTGCGCACGCGGATAATCGTTGGCAAGCACACGGAGAACGACGCATTGCTCGGCGCGGTCGGCCTCGTGCTGCGTCACAACAGCCGACTTCAGTGACCCGGCTTGCTTCGGGTGGCGCTCTGATTTTGCGAGCTGCTCGCCGAAGCAGCGGAACTGATGTTTGCCTACGCGACACGCACCGTGCGCTGTCTCGGCTTGATCGCGGTGGCGAGCAGCAGGCCGGCGATGATGAAGGCGGCGCCGGCGAGATCGTAGTCGTGCAAGCTTTCGCCAAGGACCAGATAAGCGAGAACGGCGACGAAGGCGGTCTGGAGATAGAGCAGCATGCTGGCGCGCCCCGCACCAAGCGTCTCGACGCTACGGTTGTAGAGATAGTACATCAGAGCACCGCCGGGGCCGGCAACATAGGCGAGAGCCAGAAGGCCGTTCGCATGCAGCGCCGAACGATCCCCGGAAAACAGTTCCCAGAGATAGAAGGGCAGTGCGGCCAGCGCGCCGGCTCCCAGCAGCAGGACCACCATCGGCAGAAGCTCGATAGCGAATTTGGCGCGACGCAGCAGCACGGTGTAGAGGCCCCAACAAAACGCGCTGCCGACGATCCACAACTCGCCGGAATTGAACTGCAGCTGCATCAGCGCGGCAAGGTCGCCGCGCGCCACGATCACCACCATCCCAGCCAGAGCGACCAGCGCTCCAAGCGCTTTCCAGACACCAAGGGGCTCGCCGAGCGCGAAGCGGGCAAGCACCATGGTCATGATCGGCGACAGCGCCATGATGATGCCGGCGGTCGTCGCGTTGGTGTAGTTGAGGCCCGTGTAGATCATGCCCTGACACAAGGTTAGCCCGATAGTGCCGATGACCAGCACCTCGATCACCCGGGATTGGATCAGCACGAGCATCGCCCCGTGATGACGATGGACGATCGGCAGCAGGATCGCGCACGCGAGCGTCAGCCGCCAGAAGCAGAGCGCCCAAGGCGGCATCTCGGGGGCAACCCACTTGGCGGCGATATAGACGCCGGCCGACAGGAGCCAGCAGAGCGTCGCGAGGGAATAGGCGAGCGAAAGTGATGCTCCGGGTGTCGCCTTCGCTACACTTGGATGTGCTATCGGCAGCGATTGGATATCCGTCTCCTCCCACCGCAGACTTTAGCAGATTGGCAGCGTCTTGCTAAGCAGCAACAACAGCTGTTTCACCAGATGGCGCAATCGGTGGGTCATTGTGGGTCCCGCCGTTCACGGTCTCCTTCCATTCGAACGCATGTTGGCCCATGAGCAACTCGATACCGAACAGCGCAAGCCGTATCGATTTCGCGCGACACGAATGTGAGATTCATATCGCGCGACAGATATTCGCGCGGTTGCCACAATCTTCTCGCGCCATATTTCTACCGAGAGCAGATCTGTCGCGAATTCCTGGTTCCTAGGATCACGAGCGCCGCTGTTTCGAAGCAATTGGAAGAATAAGCCACTGACTTCCGTTTACACAAAGAGCGCGACACAGATCCATGCGGAGGACGTCCGATGCATGCCGGCTTCCGAGGAAGCGTACTCGTAGCGGTGTTGGGCACCGTCATGGCAAGCTGCGCTGGCATTCCGGCGCAAAAAACCAGGGCAATAACCGGCTATGGCCCCAACCCCACTTTACCGAAACCAAGACCGACGCTGATCCCGACTGTTAACATCGCCGAGGCGAAAGGCTGGCAGAAAGAAGGTATGCCGACCCCGGCGAAGGGGCTGACGGTGAACGCCTTCGCCATCGGCCTCGACCATCCGCGCTGGCTACATGTGCTTCCGAACGGCGACGTGCTGGTTGCTGAAACCAATGCCCCTGCCAAGCATGATGAAGGCTTCAGTCTTAGAAAGGTCTTCATGGACCTGGCTATGAAGCGGGCTGGCGCCGCGACCAAAAGCGCCAACCGCATCACGCTCCTGCGCGACACCGATGGCGACGGCATTGCGGATGTGCGCACGACGTTCGCGGAAGGCCTCAATTCGCCCTTCGGCATGACGCTGTCCAAAGGCAAACTCTTTGTCGCGAATACCGACGCGCTCGTCGCTTTCCCCTACTCCAATGGCCAGACCCGAGTCAGCACGTCGCCGGAAAAGATCATCGACTTGCCGGCCGGGGACCTCAACCATCATTGGACCAAGGACGTGATCGCAACTCCGGATGGACGCAAGCTCTATGTCACCGTTGGTTCCAACAGCAACGTTGGAGAAAACGGCATAGCCGCCGAGAAGAACCGCGCCGCTGTCCTTGAAGTGGATCGGTCTACCCGCCGCACTCGGGTCTTCGCCTCGGGCCTGCGCAACCCGAACGGGCTCTCCTGGAATCCTGAGACTGGCCAGCTTTGGGTCGCCGTGAACGAGCGTGACGAGATCGGCGACGACCTTGTGCCGGATTACATGACCTCGGTTCGTGACGGCGCTTTCTACGGTTGGCCCTACAGCTACTACGGACAGAACGTCGACGAACGCGTCAAGCCGCAGCCCCCCGATCTCGTGGCGGCAGCGATCAAGCCCGATTACGCCCTGGGCTCTCATACCGCCTCGCTGGGACTGACCTTCTCCAAAGGCGCGCGGCTCGGTCCGGCCTACGGCAACGGCGCCTTCGTCGGCCAGCACGGCTCGTGGAATAGAAGCGTGCATAGCGGCTACAAGGTCATCTTCGTGCCGTTCCATGGTGGCAAACCGAGCGGTCCTCCGGAAGATGTGCTCACTGGCTTCATCGGGCGTAATGACGAGGCGATGGGCAGGCCGGTCGGCGTCGCTATCGATCAGACTGGCGCACTGCTCGTCGCCGACGACGTCGGTAATGTCATCTGGCGGGTCCGCCGGGCGAATGGCCGTTGAGCGCAGGTGGCCTTTCTGATTCCGATCTCACCAGCCTTCGGCTACATTCGGCGGAGGCGGATATCCTAAACAATTAGCTAGCAGCACGCCCGAAGATAGTCGTGTCAAACATGCTTGCGCCCGCCTGCCTCGCGGAACCAGCTGTCAGGATAGGGATACCACCAGCCCTGAATCTCCGGTCTGTGGTCGATGATGACCATCTTCGAGCGGCGGAATGCATCCAGACCCTGGCGGCCGAGCTCGCGGCCGAGGCCCGAAGCCTTCCAGCCCCCGAACGGCAACGCGTCATTGTCTATCAGCGGATTGTTGACCCAGACCATGCCGGCCTCGAGCCGCTCCGCGGCCTCATGCGCTTCGGCTAGATCGGTGGTGAAGACCGAGGCGCCGAGACCGAAGGGGCTGTCGTTGGCAAGCTCTATCGCCTGGTTGAAATCCTTGACCCGGCAGATTGCGGCGACCGGCCCGAAACACTCTTCGCGCACGATTGCCATATCGGCGGTGATGCCGGTCAGGATGGTCGGCTCGTAGAACCAGCCTACATTATGTGCCGGCGGAATGCGTCCGCCGGTGATCGCTTTGGCACCGCTGCGGATTGCATCGTCGACCAGCCGGATGACCTTCGCACGCGCGGCCTCGCTGACCAGCGGTCCGATCTCGGTTTTGTCGAGGCCGTTGCCGATACGCAGCGCGCGCGTTTTCTCGGCAAACAGATCGACGAAGCGGTCGTGAACGGCATCAACCACGAAGAACCGTTCGGCCGAAGTGCAGACCTGGCCAGTGAGATGGAAGGCAGCCGTGACGCTGCCGGCAGCCGCCACGTCCAGTGGGGCGTGTTGGCTGATGATCAGGGGATCGCTGCCGCCGGCCTCGATAACGCAAGGCTTCATGCGCTCTGCACATGCGACGGCGACAGCCTTGCCGGCGGCGACCGAACCGGTGAAAGCAACCGCATGCGTGCGGTCCGAGGCGATCAGCGCCTGCGCCGTTGCTGCTCCGCCTGGCATGCAGGAAACCAGGCCCTTCGGCAGGGAGCGGAACACGGTCATGTAATCCAGCGTCGACAATGTTGTCGCTTCGGCGGGCTTGATCACGCAGGCATTGCCGGCGGCAAGCGAGGCGGCGACGGTCCAGCACATCAACAGGATCGGAAAATTGTAAGGCATGATGTGCACCGACGTGCCGTAGGGCTCGTAGCGGGCATACTGGAACGAACCGGCCTGCGTCGTGCCGGCGATCTTGCCGGCGTCGTCACGCGCCATTTCGGCGTAATAGCGGAAGATCGGCGCGCAATTGGCGATCTCGCCGATCGCCTCCGGATAGGGTTTGCCCATCTCGCGCACCATCAGCTCGGCGCAGTGCGTGAAGTCGGCCGCCTCGATGGCGTTGGCGACGGCGTGCAGATGCCGGGCACGGCTCTTGGCGTCGAGCTTTTTCCAGGCCGTTTGCGCCTTGGTCGCTGCGGTGAGCACGGCGTCGATCTCGCCGTCGCTGGCTGCGGTGATCGCGCCGACGGTTTCGAGCGTCGCCGGATCGATCACCGGTTTTGCCGCACCGGTCATTGGCCGATAATCCGGATTGACGAAGAAGGTCGGCCGGTCAGGTGAAAAGTCCATTCTGTCCTCCCGTGTGCACGGAACCTTTTTGAGAATTCACCCTGCCGAGACAGGCGGCGTGGTTTTCGAGAACCGAAGCGGAGCGGAGATTAAAGTCCATGAGCATCGGAAGCGGAGAAAACGGCGTCACGTGTCCGGTAGGGTAGAATTATCGTGAAGGTTCAGCGGATCATGTAGACTTTCTTGATGGTCTCGTGGACGGTGCAGACGCCTTTCCAGTCCTGCGGAAAGAACGCTGCGGTGTCCGGTTCGATCTCGATCACCTCGCCGGATTCGTGGACATAGGTGCAGCGTCCCTCGAGGAAATGGCAGAACTCATCGCGGGTGACGTGGCAGTGCCATTTGCCCGGCGTGCAGACCCACAGTCCGCATTCGGAGCGGCCCTCCGGCCCCTTGTGCAGCAGCTTGCCGGAACTGCGGGATTCGCCGTCGATCAGGGTGGGGATGACGCCCCAGTCGACCAGGTCGGTGAGGGCGAGCGGCGATTTCATGATCGGTGTCGGCATGTCGGGAGCTCCAGTGGCCGGCTTTAGGCCAGCATGTAAACGTTGCGGATGGTCTCGTGGACGGTGCATTCGCCGGTCCAACCGGCCGGGAACATGACAACCGTGGCGGCGGATACCTCGATCACCTCGCCGTCGACCGATCTGTAGGTCGCACGGCCGGCAACGAAATGGCACAATTCGTCGCGCGGAATCGCCAGCCGCCAGCGACCGGGCGTGCAGACCCAGATGCCGGATTCCGGCTGGTTGTTCGGCCCTTTGTGCACCAGCCTGCCGGTGGAGTGCGAAGCGCCTTCCAGCGCGTCGGGCTGGGTGCCCCAGTCGACGAGGTCGGTGCGGGTCGAGGCTTGGTGGAGGTGTGGGGCAGAGATCACAGCAATTTCTCCAGCAAAGCAGCCGCTTTCTCCGGGCCGTTCTGCGACTGCATCTGGGCCGACGTCTTGGCCAGCTTGGCCCTGATTGCCGGGTCGGTCAGGCAGGTTTCGATCCTGGCGATGAGCTCGGCGTCGCTCCAGTCGTAGCGCGGCATGCCGAAGCCGTGGCCGGTCTCCTCGACCCGCGTCGCATTGTCGTGGCCGTCCCAGACGTAGGGCATGATGATCGCCGGCTTGCCGAAATACAGGCACTCGGTGAACGAATTGTTGCCGCCATGATGGATCATCGCATCGACCTGCGGGATGACCGATGGCTGCGGGAACCAGCTCTCGACGATGACGTTTTCGGGCACTTGCGCGTACTGCTCCTTGTAGCCGCCGACATTGACCAGCGCCCGGTAGCGCGTCTTGCCCAACGTTGCGACGATGCGCTTCAGCAGATCGACATCGCCGGCGCCAAGGCTGCCGAAGGAAACATAGAGCAGCGGCCCGTCATTATTCTTCGCAAAAACCGGCACGATGTAGGGCTTCTCCTGCCGCACGCAGCCTTCCAGATATTGGAATTTTGCCGGGTCGAGCGGATAGCGGCGCTTGAACTTCGCCGCCTCGGGATAGAGCAGCAGATTGAGGTACGGCGAGGCCTCGAAGAACTGGCCGATCGGATACGGCGCTTCGTTGTTCGCTTTCAAAAACGCATTGAAGTCGTCATGGATCGGCTTGATGACGGCGTTGAAATGGTCGCGGTAACGCCGATGGCAGGCGTGGTCGTTCTCGCCGCAGCCGGACAGATGTGGCGGGATGTCCTCGTCCTCGATCTCGTTTTCCGAGCAGGAGATGACGCGCACCCAGGGCTTGCCATACTGCTTGATTGCCGGGAACAGGATGACGTTGTCGACGCAGATGACATCAGGCTTGATCGTCGCAAGCACGCCAGGCAGATCCTTCTCAGCCCATTTGGCGCTGTCGACGATCGCCGTCCAGCAATCCTTCACGTAATTGTCGACCTGGTCGTAGGGCGATTTGCGGAAGTTCGGGATGTGGCCGTTGATGAAGTCTTCCCAGAACTTGGCCATCTGTTCCGGCGGCATCGGCTCGGACAGGTTCACCGGATGAGCCTCGAAGCCGTAGCCCTTGTAGACGTCGACGAAACCGGGGTCCGACAGGAACACCGCTCTGTGGCCGCGCGCCTCGATCGCCTGGGCTATGCCGACGGAATTGAGCGCGGGGCCATAGGCGGCCTCCGGAAAGAACGCGATCGTCTTCTGCGCCATGAGAGGTTCTCCTTCGATCAATCCGCGAAAATTCTGACGTCAGCCGCATCCCAGCCGAGCTCGACTGTATCGCCCGACGAGACCGGGCGGCGGTCGGCGGCGTCGGCGGTGACGCGCACCAGGAACGGCTTTGGCGACAGGGCGGTGCGGACGTGCAGCTGCAGATCGAGTCCCTGATAGGCCAGCGCCTCGACCGCGCCGAAGATACGGTTGGCCGTTTCTGCCGACGGGAACAGCCGGATGCGTTCGGGCCGCACTGAAGCTACCGCCGCAGCGCCGGGCGAAATTGTTGCGGGAACATCGCCGGCGATCCGCACGCCGTTGCTTGCCAGCACGCCGTCGCCGGCGGCTTTGCCCGGTACGAAATTCATGACGCCGATGAAGTCGGCGACGAAACGGTCCCCCGGGTGCTCGTAGACCGCATGGGGTGTATCGCATTGCAGCAGCTTGCCGTCCCTGAGCACTGCCATACGGTCGGCCATGACGAGCGATTCCTCCTGATCGTGGGTGACGATGACGAAGGTGATGCCGACCTCGTGCTGCAGCCGCTTCAGCTCCAGTTGCATGGCCCCGCGCAATTTCTTGTCGAGCGCGCCAAGAGGTTCGTCGAGCAGAAGCAGCCGTGGTCGCTTGACCAGCGCTCGGGCAAGCGCGACGCGCTGCTTCTGCCCGCCGGACAATTGCTCCGGCTTGCGGTCGGCGAAGGCAACGAGTTCGGTCGTCGCCAAAATGGCGTCGACAAGGGAGCGGATTTCCTTTGCAGGCAAGCGTTCCATTTCGAGGCCGTAGGAAACATTGGCCCTGACGCTCATATGCGGAAACAGCGCATAGGACTGGAACATCAGATTGACCGGCCGCTTATTGGGCGGGGTCCTGCCGATGTCGCGGCCGTCGAGCAGGATGCGCCCGTCATTGGGCGTCTCAAAGCCGGCCAGCATGCGCAGCAGCGTTGTCTTGCCGCAGCCCGAAGGTCCAAGCAAGGCGAAGAATTCGTTCTCGCGGATATCCAGCGAAATGCCGTCGACCGCCGTCACCCGGCCGAACTTCTTCGACACGTTGTCGATCGCCAGCAGCGTGCGGGGCTCGTTCATTGGCCGATCACCCCACGGTTGAGCCGCTGCGACAGGGTCAGCGCGGTGATTGAGACCGCCATGACGATAGTCGCCAAGGCATTGATCTCCGGCGTGATGCCGAAGCGAATCATCGAATAGATCTGCATCGGCAGCGTGGTCGAGGCGCGGCCGGCGCCGGCGGTGAAGAAGGCGATGATGAATTCGTCGACCGAAAGGGTGAAGGCGAGCAGCGCGCCGGCGACGACGGCAGGCAGGATCACCGGCAACGTCACCCGCCGAAATGTCGTGAGCGCGGAAGCACCGAGATCGGCAGAGGCCTCGACGATCGACCAGTCGAAGCTTTTCAGCCGCGCGCGCACCACGGAGCAGACGAAGGCGAGATTGAAGACGACATGGGCCAGGATGATGGTGTGCAGGCCCAAGGTGAGATCAAGCATCGAGAAGAAGCTGAGCAGCGCGATCGCCAGCACGATGTCGGGAATGATCATCGGCGCAAAGATCAGCGCCTCGAGACCTTTGCCGTATTGCCGGCGTATTTCGACGCCGATCGCCAGCAGCGTGCCGAGCAGCGTGGCGATGGCGGTCGAGACAAGCGCCACGATCAATGTGTTGAGCGCGGCAGAAAGGATTGCGGCGTTTCCGATTAGCGAGACATACCATTTCAGCGAAAAGCCCGACCAGACGGTCGGCAGCCCGCCTTGGTTGAAGGACAGCGCCACCAGCACGGCGATCGGGATGTAGAGGAAGGCCAGGACCAGTGAAAGCACGAGCCAGAGCGCGCGCCTCGTGGCGAGGGAGCGCTCAGCCATCGGCGCCTCCTCTCGCTTCGGCGGTACGGCCCGAGGCGCGATCAGCAGCCAGGGCCTGCGCCGTCAGCACCAGCAGCATGATGGCGATCAGCACCATTGCCAGTGCCGCACCGAAGGGCCAGTCATTGGCGGTCAGGAACTGCTCGTAGACGACATTGCCGATCATCTGGAAGCGCCCACCGCCGAGCAGAGCAGGGGTCACGAAATTGCCGATCGACAGCACGAAGACGAAAACAGCACCGGCGGCGATACCCGGCACGGTCACTGGCAGGATGACCCGGCGAAATGTGGTCACGGCCGACGCGCCGAGATCGCGCGAGGCCTCTGCGAGCTCCGGATTGAGCCGCGACAGCGGCGCGTAGCAGGCCAGGATGACGAAGGGCAGATAGTTGTAGACCAGACCGGCGATGACGGCGCCTTCGGTATAAAGCATCGACGGCGGCTCGCCGGTGTAGCCGAACCAGCGCAGCAGTTGTGTGATCAGCCCTTCGCGGTTGAGCAGCACGATCCAGGCATAGGTACGGATCAGGTAGTTGGACCAGAAGGGCAAGACGGCAAAGAACAGAAACACCGGCTGCCGTTGCCGGGGTGCTGCCGCGATCGCATAGGCGGCGGCATAACCGATCACCACCGCGACCAGGGTTGCCGTGCCGGCAATGCGCGCCGAATTGAGGAAGATGCCGGCATAGAGCGGGTCGAACACCAGCCCGAAATTCTCCAGCGTGAAAGTGTAATCGATGCCGCCATAGATGCCGCGCCGAAAGAAGGCGAGCGCCAGCACCAGCGCGCATGGCACGACCATCAAGGCGGTGAGCCAGGCCAGCGCCGGCGTCATCAGCAAGAATGAGCGAAGTCTTGTTTGGGACAAGATTGCGGTACCGCATTCAACGGTCGGCGGCGAAAACCCCGCCGTCGACCGGGATTTCTGATTTTGATGTCGGTTATTGCGCGGCCTTGATTTCGCTGACGATCTTCGAGTAGTCGCGTTGGGCATCGCCGACATCGCGCAACTGCTCGAACTTGACCAACGCTGCCACCGGCATGCTCATATTGGGAAATTTGGCGAGAAAATCCGCCGGCAGGCTTTCCATGGCCGGCTTGTTCGGTACCTTGTAGTCGATGTTCTGGGCCGCCCAGGCGTGGTTCTTGGCGTCCAGCATGAAGTTGATGAACTGGAAGGCGGCGTCCTTGTTGGCCGATGCCTTCATCACGACCATCGTATCGACCCAGAGATCCGAGCCTTCTTTCGGTATGGTGTATTTAATTTGTGGATTCTCGGCGATCCCGTAATTGCACCAGCCATCCCAGGCCTGAACCATCAGCGCCTCGCCCGAGACCAGCTTTGAATAAAAGGTCGTGTCGTCATAGGCCAGCAAGGTCTTCTTGGCCGAGATCAGCAAGTCCTTGACTTCGCCGAGCTTTGCCGGATCGGTCTCGTTCACCGAATAGCCCTTGGCGAGTTGGCCGGCGGCAAGCAGCCAGCGGTCGGTCGCCAGCATCGTCGTCTTGCCCTTGAGCGCATCGGACGGGGCGAGAAGGTCGTTCCAGCTGACCGGCTCCGCCTTCACCAGATCCGAACGGTAGCAAAGGCCGGTGGTGCCCCAAGTGTAGGGCACGGAAAAATTGTTGCCGGCGTCGTGCGGCAGCTTCGCCGCCTCGGGATAGAGATTAGCGAGGTTAGGGATCTTGGCATGGTCGATCGCCTCGATCAGGCCGAGCTTGTTCAGCACTTCGGCGAAGGGCGAGGAGACGAAGACCACGTCATAGCCCTTGCCGCCGGACGCGACGAGCTTGCCCATGATCTCCTCGTTAGTGGCGTGAACCACGACTTCACCGGAGACACCGGTCGCCGCCTTGAAAGCTTTCATGGCATCCGGCGCCATGTAGCCGTCCCAGTTGGAGATAACGAGGTCGGAGGCAGCCGCCGGCGCTGACAGCGCCAGGCCAAGGCCAAGTGCGATCAAGGACTTCCTTAACGGACGGTGCCGCAGGTGGGTGGTGGTCATGACAGACTCCCATTCTGGTTGATCATCGAACTAGTCGTCGGACCAGCGCCTGCAGCCGTAGCCGCTTTGATCCTGTTCCCCGGTCTTTTATTGCCGATTGATCTCACAGTACTATTGCAGAAAAAAGTACGTCAATCCATAATTTGTCAAACTACGGTGAATCCCGGCCGATCGCATCCGCAAGGGCAATCGGCCAAATCTCAGCCGCCAAATCCTTCACGAGAATTGCCATGCAAGTTGCAGCTCGACGTCCCCGTACCAACCATCTCGACCTTGCACAGCGCATTCTCGATGTGGCCCGGAAACGCGGCTTTGAACCCGGCGCTCATCTCCCGGAGCAGCAGATCGCTTCGCTCTGCAACGTATCCCGAACTCCGGTGCGGGCCGCGCTGCGTCTGCTCACTGAAAAAGGCGTGGTTCGATGGGAGGCTGAGTCCGGCTATCGCTTGGCGGTAGACCTCACGAGCCAGGCGACCGTCGCCGCCGACCTGCCGAGCGCCGAGGAGGATGAACTTGCCGACATGATCCTGCGAGACCGCTCGGCGCGCCGACTGGACCAGACGGTCACCGTCGGCGCGCTGATGCGACGGTATAATGCCGAGCGCAGGACGGTACTAAAATCGCTGAAGAAACTGGCCGAGGAAAATCTTCTGGACCGCGCGCCGGGGCAGTCCTGGCTTTTCAGGAGAGCGCCGGACGATCTTGGCGCACAAGGGGAGAGCTATGAATTCCGGCTGTTGCTGGAACCCGCCGCCCTTCTGGCGCCTGGATTCCGGCTGGATGGGACGCGCGCGGCAGCCTTGCGACAGGGCATGGAAATGCTGCTGGCTCTGCCCGACGCGGCATTCGATTCCAGAGAGTTCCAACGGCTGGACATCGATTTTCACGGGATGATCGCCGGTGGCTCCGCCAACCGCTTCGTCGCCGAGGCGTTGGCCGATCATCTCAGGCTGCGCCGGCTGCCGGGAACGTATGCCGGCGTCAATGTCTTCCGGCTGAAGCAATCATTGCGCGAGCATCTGACCATACTCGACCATCTGGAGAGCCAGCAGTACGAGGTTGCAGCCGATCTGCTTCGGGTCCATCTGCGGCTTTCACGCAGCCAGCGACCGCAGGCGGCTAGTCGCGGGGCGCCCGCGCTGTTCGGCATGATCAGCCGGCCGGAATAACGAGGATCATGCGCAAAGGCAGCCCGACCATCGCACTGTTTCCGGAAGCGAGCTTCGGCGCTGCGCTGAATTGCGTTGGCATAGCGCAGGCCCTGCGCGCTCGTGGCGCCCGTCCGGTGTTCATCTGCCATGCCGGCTTTTCTGGCGTGTTCGCCGACTATGGGTTTCAGGAATACCAGTTGCCGACTGACGATCCGTTGACCGACAGCGAACGCCAGAGCTACTGGCAGGCCTTCGTGCGCCGTCATCTGCCGCATTTCAGGCTGAGCCCCATCGATCAGCTCGAAACCTACGTTGCCCCGACCTGGCAAGCAATCGTAGACACTGCGGTCAACGCCGAGGCGCCGCTGCGCCAATTGCTGGCGCGGCTGAAGCCGGACGCCGTGGTGCTCGACAACGTCGTCATGTTCCCGGCATTGGCGACAGCCGGCTGCCCGTGGGTGCGCGTCGTCTCCTGCGCCGAAACCGAGCTTCCCGATGCCAATGTGCCACCCTATCTGTCCGGTCTCGCCGCCGACGACCCGAGCCGCGCGGCGTTCGAGGCGCGCTACCTGGCAGCGGTCGCTCCGGCCCATGACCGCTTCAATCGGCTTCGGACCGACGCCGGTCTTGCGCCCTTGCCGACGGGTCTTTTTCTGGAACCTTCGCCCGCCCTCAATCTGCTGCTGACCCCAACGATTGTGCGAAGGCAGCGCGCCGAGCCGCTCGACCCTGCCAGCTTCGTCTATCTCGAAGGCTGCGTTCGCTCGGAAGGGCCGTTCGACGTGCCGGTTTTTCCGCGCGATGGCGGACCGCTGGTTTATGTCAGTTTCGGTAGTCTTGGCGCCATGGATGTCGGCCTGATCCAGCGGATGCTCGCCGTTTTCGACAGGCTGCCGGCCCGCTTCATTGTCAATGCCGGAGGTCTGCGCGACAGCTATCGCGCCGTTCCGGACAATGTCTATCTCGATGCCTGGTTTCCACAGCCTTCGGTCGTGGCGAAATGCGACCTCTTCATTCATCATGGTGGCAACAACAGCTTTTGCGAAGCACTGCGTTTCGGTGTGCCGTCGCTGGTCATGCCCTATTGCTGGGACGGGCATGACAATGCGCAACGTGCCGAGGAAACCGGCGTCGGGCGCCACATCAGCCGCGATGGCTGGACGGAAGACGAATTGGAGCGAAGCATTCTTGGCCTGATGGCCGATGCTGCAATGCGCGCACGCCTCCGGGAGAATGCAGTGCATATGGCGCTGACACCCGGAACGGACGTGGCTGCCGAAGCCATTCTCGCTCTTGCAAGGACCCGACCTGATGCTTGACACCACAACAACGGATGCCTCGACCATGAACGGCACCAACGACCCGAAAGACTGGTTGGCCGCTCACGCTGTCAGCGAGGTCGAGTGCCTGGTGCCCGACATGAACGGCGTGCTGCGCGGCAAGGCCCTGCCAGCGGCCAAGTTCCTCAAGGCGATCGAGGACCGAGCACTCTATCTGCCGAGCAGCGCGTTCCTGGTCAGCATCGACGGCCGCTATTCCGGTTCCGTCGACGAGGGGTTCGCCTACCAGGACCCCGACATGCGGATGGTGCCGGATGTCGCAACACTCTGTCTGGCGCCCGGTGGCGGGCCAGGCAAGGCCTATGTCTTCGCCGATGCGTTCCACATGGACGACCGGCCGTGGATGGCTTCGCCGCGGCACGTGTTGCGGGCCGTGCTCGATCTATATCGCCAGCGCGGCTGGCGGGCGGTGGTGGCGCCGGAGCTTGAATTTTATCTCACCGCGCCCAATCCCGATCCCGACAGGCCGGTGACGGCGCCGGTCGGGCGCAATGGCCGCTCCGAAAGCGTGCAGCATCCCTATGACATGGCGGCACTGGAGCAATTCGAGCCGGTGATCCGGCGCCTCTATGACTATGCTGCGGCAGCCGGACTGCCGCTCGACACGCTCATCCATGAATCGGGCACGGCCCAACTGGAGATCAATTTCCTGCATGGCGACGCGCTGCCGCTGGCAGACAAGGTGTTGCTGTTCAAGCGAATGACGCGCCAGGCCGCGCAGGAATGTGGCATGCAGGCGACCTTCATGGCCAAACCGATAGCTGCACAAGCCGGCAGCTCAATGCATCTCCACATGTCTGTCGTCGACGAGGCCGCCAACACGCTGTTTGCCGGGCGTGACGGCGCCGACACCGAGATGTTCCGGCATTTCATCGGCGGCCTGCAGAAATACATTCCCAAGGTGATGCCGCTGTTTGCGCCGAACGTGAATTCGTTCCGCCGCATCCGGCCGAACCACAGTGCACCCGCCAACATCGAGTGGTCGCACGACAACCGCTCCTGCGGCCTGCGTGTGCCGGCCGGCGGGCGCACCGCGCGGCGCGTGGAAAATCGGCTGCCCGGCGCCGATGCCAATCCCTATCTGGCGATAGCCGGCTCGCTGCTTTGCGGTTATCTCGGCGTCGAGGAGAAGATCGCTCGTTCGACGGAAGCGTCGGGCAATGCCTATCGCAGCAGGAGCACGCTGCCCAAAACCATGGAAGAGGCGCTCGACCGCTTCGCTGCGTGCGATCCGGTTCGGGCGGTGCTCGGCGAGGATTTCTTCCAGACCTATTTGCGCGTCAAGAGCGTTGAGCTCGACCTGTTCCAGAGCGTCGTCACCTCTTGGGAACGCGACCATCTGCTGCTCAAGGTGTGATGATGGGCTTCAATTCTGGGGGCTTCAACTCCGGCCTGGATATCGGCAAATCCTACTATGTCGCGACGGCCAATCCGGCTCCGGACCATCCGGCGCTGCAGGGCGACGTCGACGCCGATCTGGTGGTGGTCGGCGGCGGTTGTACCGGCCTCTCCGCAGCCTTTCATGCAGCCGAACGCGGCCTGAAGGTGGTGCTGCTCGAAGGCGGCAAGATCGGCTGGGGGGCGTCGGGGCGCAATGGCGGCCAGATGATCCCCGGCCTGCGCAAGGGCGCCAAGGGGCTGGTCAAGCTATATGGGCCGGAACGGGGGAGGGCGCTGTTCGATCTCGCCTTCGAGGCGCGGGCCCTCGTGCTCGGTCTGATCGAGCGCCATGCCATCGATTGCGACCTCAGGCTCACCGGCCATCTGGCTGGTGCGGTCAACGGTTCCGACCTGCGCGACCTCGAAGAAGAGGCCGAGTGCCTTTCTACGGTGATGAACTTTCATGATGTCGAGATGCTGTCGGCAGCGCAGGCGCGCGGAATGGTGAACACACCTTATCACGGCGCGATGTACGAGAAGCTCGGTGGCCATATGCATCCGCTGAACTACACGCTCGGTCTTGCTCGCGCCGCGGCTGCGGCGGGCGTCACCATCCACGAGAATTCGGTGGCGCTGCGGCTGGAGCGGGAAGCTTCCCCCCGGGTTTCGACGGCCAAAGGCTCGGTCCGGGCCAGGCATGTCGTACTGGCCGGCGATGCGCTGCTCCACGGGCTTGAGCCGCGCGTCAACAGCCGCATCATGCCGGTCGGCAACTACATCATCGCCACCGAGCCGCTGGGCGACACGAGCGACGTCATCCCAAGCAATGTGGCCGTCTCCGACACGCGCTTCGTCGTCAATTACTACCGGCTGTCGGCGGATGGACGCCTGCTGTTCGGCGGCGGCGAGCGCTATACGCCGTCGCCGCCCGCCGACATTGCCGGCTTCGTGCGGCCGCACATGGAAAACACCTTTCCGCAATTGCGCGGCCGCCGCATCGATCACGCCTGGGGCGGGCTGGTCTCGGTGACGACATCGCGCCTGCCGCATGTCGGTCGCTATGGCGACGTCTATTTTGCGCATGGCTATTCGGGCAAGGGGGTGATCCTGTCGACGCTGTCGGGCAAGCTGCTCGCTGAGGCGATCACCGGTGATGCTTCGCGGCTCGATCTGTTTTCGACCCTAAGCCCGCTGCCGTTCCCCGGCGGCACGGCGCTGCGCGGCCCGCTCTATGTGCTCGGCATGCTTTGGTACGCAATGCGTGACCGCATCAAACATTGAGCGCAGGCATGCGCAATGAGGCCGAGCGCCGCCACCAAGCGATTAACGGCTGATTTCGCGGCGGCGTCCGACTTGATCGATGCTTGAACATGGTCCGCAGGCAATGGTCGCGAGTCGGTTCGTGCCCTGCTCCCGAAGCCTGAGCGCCGATAGACCTGCCTGCTATTTCCTCAGCTAATAGATCGATATGATTGCAGGATTAACTGTTTCATAGCCCAGGCGCGGCTCCGATTTGTCTTTCGAAATCGCGCTGGAGACAGTTCCGGTTGAACTGCAATCCAATTTTGTTTCCCTGTTTTTCTTGATCGTGCTGCCCGACAGGTCGGCGCCGGCCGACGTTACTTCTGTACTGACCACTCTCTTTTTCTCGTGCGCAATGGCGGCGGTGGATACGGCCATCACAATTGCCGCGCAAACAATCGTCAATCTCATTGTTTCCCCCTTAGAGCACCGCAAAAATGTGGTCGACTGCCTTGAGACGCCGGCGAAGACGGTACTCGCGCTTAGCCGGCCCATGCAGCTTCCGACTGCACAAGATTGTAACTACATTAGCTGCAGCGCAAGTAACCATTTCGGACTAGGGAACGGGTTCCCTTCAATCGAAAGCGTTGGGCTGCCGGCGAAAAAGCAGGCGTTTTAGCCGTTCTCGCCGCCGAGCGCCTTCCAATTTTGGGACAGAGGTTGGCTGATGCCCCTAAACTCACGGCTACGCATTGGTTGGATCTATGCAGCGACAAGGCCAACCTTGGCAAAGCCTCTACATGGTCACCTTCGGGCAGCACCAGTCTTGGAATTCACGCCCTCAAGCAAGGCGAGCAGGCCTTTCAGAATTTCGATTGGCGGCGGCGGACAACCTGGAATGTGCAGATCGACAGGCAAGGCCTCGGACACTCCGCACACCACCGCATAGCTGCTGGAGAAACAGCCGCCATTGCCTGCGCAATCTCCCAGTGCGACCACCCATTTTGGGTTGGGGGTTGCGTCGTAGGTCAGCTTCAATGCCTCGCGCATGTTTTTTGTGACCGGCCCGGTGACGAGCAGTACATCGGCATGGCGCGGTGATGCGACGAACCGGATCCCAAAACGCTCGATGTCATAGAAGGCGTTGTTCAGCGCGTGCATCTCAAGTTCGCAGCCGTTGCAGGAACCGGCATCGACCGCCCGGATCGACAGGCTTCGCCCCAATCGTTTGTGAGCAGCCCCATCGAGCGCGCGTGCGAGTTCGTCGACTGCCGCGCTGCTTGCCAACGGCGGACGCTCGGTGAGAGGGGGGCGTATCAGGCTTTCAAAAAGAAGCTTGCGCATGACAGCGTGCCTTCAGAGATCATGGCCCGAATAAGAGCAGTTGAACGATTTGTTGCACAGCGGAAAGTCGGCAACGATGTTTCCTTCGATCGCCGCTTCAAGGAGCGGCCACTGAAACCATGACGGATCACGGAGGTGACAGCGCTCGACCAAGCCGCCCTTGCCAATGCGCAGCCAGGCCAGAATGTCGCCGCGAAAACCTTCGACGAGCGCCATGCCTTCATGCGATCGGTTTGTCTGCGCGAAATCGACGCGGATCGGTCCGTCTGGCAGTTGTCGCAGGACTTGTTCGATCAGGGACAGGCTCTGTTCGACCTCGTGGATACGAATCCATACACGGGCGTTCACATCGCCTTCCTGGAGGAGAGGTACATCGAAGGCGAGTTCGCCATAGGGTGGATAAGCGAGATTGCGTCGGGCATCGAAGTCCCGACCGGAGGCCCGGCCAACGTAGCCTCCGGCGCGATATTGACGAGCGAGTTCCACCTTCAGCCGGCCAGTTGCGACAGTCCGATCCTGCAGCGACGCCGTGTTGTCGTAGAGCTCGACCAGCGCGGGAAACCGCTGCCTGATCTCTGCGATCAGGGACCTGAGCGCTGTCGTGCCCTCATCGCTCAGGAAGCTTGCCACGCCTCCGGGCACGATGCAGTCGCGCATCAAACGGTGACCGAAGGCAGCATCGCTTGCCCGCAATACGCGCTCACGCAGCACCCCACAGTGGGCATGCATGAGCGCGAAGGCGGCATCATTGCAGATTGCGCCGATGTCGCCCAGATGATTGGCCAGGCGCTCCAACTCGGCCATGAGCGCTCGCAGCCAGACCGCGCGTGGGGGAACCTGGACACCCAGCGCCGCCTCGACCGCGCGGGCAAAAGCGAGGGAGTATGCCACGGTACTGTCGCCAGAGGTTCTGCCCGCCAATTTGGCTGCACGGTCGATGTCGGACCCCGCCATCAGGCCTTCTATACCCTTGTGCGCGTATCCGAGGCGCTGCTCCAGCCGGACGACCGTTTCACCGCTCGCCGTGAACCGGAAATGGCCCGGCTCGATGATGCCGGCATGCACGGGCCCGACTGGGATCTGATGCAGGCTCTCCCCCTCGGCAGGCAGGAAACTGTACGGGAAGGCAGTCGCAGCAGACGTCCGGACGCGGGTACTCAACGGATAGCTGACACCCCAGTGGCCATGATCAAGCCACCGTCTCATATCAGGCGCGCCTTGTGGCAGGAGCCCGAACAGGTCAGCAGCCGCACGTTCGAGCCGCAATGCGGGCGGATGCAGCCGGCCGACCGATGGGTAGCGGCCACTGGGGCATTCCAGGCTGACGACGCCGATGTCCCCGGCGCTTTCATCGAGAAGTGCCATGTGGACGGCGCCTGGCTCACCCCATAGGCCGAGCAAGCTCCAGTGGCCCTCGGCCAGTTGCTCGACGGCAAAGCCCCATTTTTTCGGAGTCACCACGGCGCGCGACCACGGGAAATGATTTTCGACACGTTGGCCAGCAAGGATGAGGTCGATCAGCGCGGGCATGCTCTTTCTCTCCTCTGCTCACCCCAGGATACTTGCGACGTGCTGGAACCATGTGACCAGCGGTGGCGGCAGATAGATGCCGGCGGCAAACACCAACGCCAAGTGGGAATACATCGGAATGTAGGACGCCTCGGCGGGTGCAGTGCTGCCGCGCGGTTCGCCGAAAGCGACGCCGGTCAGTCGAAGCAGCAGGGCGCCGAAAGCGAGCAGAATCCCGAAAACCAAGGGCATCGCCAAAAGAGGGTGTCTTGCAAATGTCGAACTCACGACCAGGAATTCGCTCATGAAGATACCGAGCGGAGGGAGGCCGGCAATGGCAACGACGCCGATGACGAGCGCCCAGCCAAGGGCAGGATGTGTTTCCGTCAGTCCCCGGATTTCGGCGATGTTCTGTGTCCCCTTGACCTGGGCAATGTGGCCGACCGTGAAAAAGATCGCCGACTTGGTCAGGCTGTGCATGACCATGTGCAGCAGCCCGGCAAAATTGGCGAGCGGGCCTCCTATGCCGAAGGCGAACACGATGATGCCCATGTGCTCGATCGAGGAGTACGCGAACAGGCGTTTGATGTCGCGGCGGCGGTAGAGCATGAAGGCCGCGAAGACAAGCGACGTCAGTCCCATCGTGATCATCAATGGCCCAGGTGCGATCGCTTCCGGGCTTGCCGCGAGCAATAGCTTGAAGCGCAGCACGGCATAGAGTGCGACGTTTAACAGCAAGCCCGACAGCACTGCGGAAATCGGCGTTGGACCCTCAGCATGCGCGTCTGGCAGCCAGGCATGTAAGGGCGCAAGGCCGACCTTCGTCCCGTAGCCGAGCAGCAGAAAGATGAAGGCGACATTGAGCAGAGCCGGATCGAAGCGCGCGGCGTGAGCGATGAGCACCGTCCAGACCATCGCATTCGTCCCCTCGCCAACAACCGGCTGTGCAGCCATGTAGACGAGGATGGTGCCGAACAGTGCGAGCGCGATGCCGACGCTGCCCAGAATGAAATATTTCCAGGCTGCCTCCAGCGCTTCGTGCGTGCGGTAGATGCCGACCATGAGCACGGTGGTCAGCGTGGCAAGCTCCACCGCCACCCACATCAAGCCAATATTGTTGGACACGAACGCCAGGTTCATGCCGAACATCATGACCTGGTACATTGCGTGATAAAACCGCAAGTTCGGGACTGTCAGCCGCCCGGTCTCCAGTTCGTGGGCAATGTAGGAAGCGCTGAAGACGCTGGTGGTGAAGCCGACGAATGTGTTGAGCACGATGAAGACGATATTGAGATCGTCGACGAGCAGATACTGCCCAGGCTGCGGGCGGTCGGTGACAAGAAGCGACAGTGCGGCGAGCAAGGTCAGCAAGCTCGCAGCGACATTGACGCCCGCCGATATCCGGTATTTCGGCAGCGCCGCCAGAAGTGCGGCCGCGAAGACCGGTATCAGCAAAATGGCGGCCACCGCATCGAGGGAAAACGCGGTCAACGGTGTTCTCCCCTGTAGTCGTCGAGCGCGCCGACATCCACCGAGTCGAACCTCTCGCGGATGCGGAACAGGAAGACTCCGATGACGATGAAGGCGATAAGGATCGAGAAGGCGACACTGATCTCGACGACCAGAGGCATGCCCTTGGCCCCCGTGGCGGCGAGGACCAGACCGTTCTCGAGCGACATGAATCCGACAACTTGGCTGACGGCGTTGCGGCGGGTGACCATCACCAGCAGCCCCAGCAAAATGATGGACAGCGCGAAAGCCAGGTCCTCGCGGGCGAGGGGATCAGCCTCGGGAGTGACGCGCAGCATCAGGACCATGGACAGGGTCACCAGGCCTATCCCCGCAAGCATCGTCGTACCGATGCCGACGGCGGTCTCGACGTCACGATGGATGCCGAGCCGCTGAATGATGCGATGAAGCCCGACAGGAATGACGATCGCCTTGAAGACGAGGGCGATTGCCGCCGTGACGTAGAGATGATGCGCGTCCTGAATGTATGCCTGCCAAGCTACGGACAGGGCCAGCACGATTGCATGAAGCGCAAAAACGTTGATCAGAGCAAAGAGGCGATCCTGATACAGCATCATGAAACTGACCAGCACCAGGCCGCCGGCGAGCAGGTGAGCGATGTCGAAGGTGAGGCCGTTCATCAGAGGCTCCGTGAGACGAACAGCAGGAGCGTGCCGAGCAGGGCCAGCATCAGCGCTGCCCCGAGGAAATCCGGGACGCGGAAGACGCGCATCTTGGCGATGGCAGTCTCAAACACGGCGAGGAGAACGCCACAGACGGCAAGCTTGCCGACATAGGCGACGACACCCGGAGCAAGGGATTCCAGTCCTGCACCGGCGCTCGCCAGTCCCCAAGGTAGGAAGACGCAGGAAATCAGCGACACATAGAGCAGAAGCTTGAGGAAGGCGGCAAACTCGATCATCGCCAGATGGCGACCGGAATATTCCAGCACCATCGCCTCATGAACCATGGTGAGTTCCAGATGGGTCGATGGGTTGTCCACGGGTATGCGGGCGTTTTCGGCGATCGCCACCATCACGAGGGCGATGAGCGACATCCCGAGCGACACCCGCAAGCCAACCTCCGGTGACCCCATGAAGGCGGCGACCGTTGAGAGTTGCGTAGCACCCGCGACGAGCGCCAGGCTGAACACGATGAGCAGCATGGCGGGTTCGGCCAGCGAAGCGATCATCACCTCGCGGCTCGAGCCGATGCCGCCGAAGCTCGTGCCGACGTCCATGCCTGCCAGCGCCAGGAAGAACCGGGCGCTTCCCAGCAGTGCGACAATGGCTATGAGATCGGCGGTCCAACTGAATGTGAGGCCGGCGGCGAATGTCGGGATGAGCGCCGCGCCGACCCAGGTGGTGGCAAAGATCAGATAGGGCGTCACGCGAAACAGCCAGGATGCGTTGTCCGCCAGAACGACTTCCTTGCGCATCAGCCGCAAGAGATCGCGGTAAGGTTGGATCAGGGAAGGACCCTGGCGGCGCAAGAGCCGTGCCTTCACCTTGCGCACGAATCCGGTCAGGAGCGGCGCCAGCAAAAGCACCAGCGCCATCTGCGCGCCTTGAACGGCCAACTCGAGAATCACGGCCATAGTGCGAGCACCAGGAGCAGGACAATGAGAAAGAGAAAGACGAGGGTCAGGTAGCGCCTGATCGTCAGGAACTGCAGATGGTTGAGGTGGTCGGTCGCAAAGTCGAGGGCCCGGCCGATAGGCAGGTACAGCGTCTCCCAGATCACATCATGCATTTCGACATTCAGACGAGCCGGACCGGTCTCGCCAGGTGCCGGCATTTCGACGGTTTCCCTTGCACGGAATACGAACGTGCCGAAGACGCGGCGGATAGGCTGCGCGAAGCTGACGGCCGTGTACTGCGAGCTCGGGACCACATCCGGGAAGCCACAACCCCAGGCGGGACCCCGACGGAGTGCATGTGATGCAAAGCGATGGATCACATATGCCGCAGCGGATGCGGAAAAGGCGATGAACAGGAACACCAACAGGCCGTTGTAGGAACTGCGGCTCGCTGCAATCGGCACGATAGACAGCCAGGGCTGGGCCACCTGCACAGGCATCCGACTGCCGATCAGTGGCAGTGTCACCGATGAGAGGCCGTCTATCACAAGACCGGGCAGAATGCCGGCCAGGAGACAAAGGGCAGCGAGAATGAACATTGCCGCCAGCGAGTAGCGGTCGACCTCATGCGCCAGTTCCACCGCGGCCGAGCGTGGCCGGCCGAGGAATGCAATCCCGAACGCCTTTACAAAGCAGGCCGCGGCCAGTGCCGCTGACAGCGCCAGCAGACCGCCAACGGCGGGCACCATGACCTTCAGTCCCCATTGTGGCAGATCGGGGCTCTGCAATATGGCCTGAAAGGCCAGCCATTCGGAGACGAAGCCGTTGAAGGGTGGAAGTGCCGAGATCGCGACGCAACCGACGAGAAAGGCAAAACTTGTAAAGGGCATGCGGTGGATGAGACCGCCCAGCTTCTCCATATCCCGCTCTCCGGTTGCCGTCAGCACGGCGCCCGCGCCGAAAAACAGCAGGCTCTTGAAAAAGGAATGGTTGAGGACGTGGAACAGCGCGGCGGTGAGCGCCAGCGCTGCAGCCGATGGCATGGCGTTCGCCTTGAAAGCGAGCGCGAGACCAAGGCTTACGAAGATGACGCCGATGTTTTCAATGGTGCTATAGGCAAGCAGTCGCTTCAGGTCCTTTTCCATCAGCGCGTAGAGGATGCCGAGAACCGCCGTCAGCCCGCCAAGGAAAAGCACGGCAACGCCCGACCACCATGCCGGCTCACCGAGCAGATCGAAAATAACGCGTATGAAGCCATAGACTGCGACCTTGGTCATCACGCCGCTCATGAGAGCCGAGACGTGGCTTGGCGCGGCCGGATGGGCGAGTGGCAGCCAGACGTGCAGCGGGACGAGTCCGGCCTTGGAGCCGGCGCCCAGCAGCATGAGAACCAGGACGAAAGCAGCGGCGAACGGGGTGGGATCGGCGGCTCGCATCGCGTCGAATGTGTAGGTTCCATCGGATCCGGCGAGCAGGCCGAACGCAAGCAGCAGCGCGAGTGTGCCGAAGCTCGCCATCACGAGATAGATGTAGCCCGCCCGCGCATTGTCCTGCTTGCGATGGTGCGCCATGACGAGCGCCCAGGAGGCGAGCGACATGAATTCCCAGGAAAGCAGGAAAGTGAAGGCGTCGTCGGCCACCACGACAAGGTTCATTCCGGCTAGGAAAGCCGGGAAGAACGGCAGCACCCGATGCGGCGCAGACTCATGCCTGCCGTAGCCGAGGCCATAAAGACTGGCCATGGAGCCGCCGAAGTTGACGACGATGAGGAAGAAAGTCGACAGCGCATCCAAACGGAAATGAGCGCCAATCCATGGCAATCCAAGAGGCAACGCCACAGTCGACGGGGTGACGGGATTGTCGGCGATGCGGCTCGCGAGAACCATGAGCACGGCCGCCGATATACCTAGCGTCAAGCCGTAGATCAGGCGTGTTCCCAAGTCGGATCTGCGGCTTTCCGCAATCGCAAGCACCGCAGTCCCCAGGAGCGCAGCGACGCCCCACAGGAGGACCGCGGCCCCCGAAATCACGCCACGCTCCTCACGGGGAGTTTGGCATCCGTATCGACTCCGCCAAGGATTTTGGCGGGGTCAAAATCCGCTTTCAGTCGCACGCCGCGCCCGCCGATTTGGCTGGAGGCGCCTTCAGCGATCAATTCCACGCCGGCGAGGTCAAGTGCCCCGATCAGCTTCATGAGAGAATCGACGTTACCCCGAATAATCGACTCGCTGGCTTCCATGCGTTGAATTGTCGGCACGGAAAGACCGGACAATTCGGCAAGCCTGCGCTGGTCGATGCCAAGGAGCGCCCTCGCGGCACGCAACTGTGGAGCAGTTATCACGGTCGCATCCCCCTTTTTGATCAGCTTTGAGATATTATCTCTACGTCTTGCAGCATATATTAAAATGCGGCGCATTCAATTAGTGATGCGTGACGCATCTGTATTGAGGCTGTAGAAAACCGGGCGATACGCCCTGCCTCGAACCAAAGCCATGCGGCCATTCCCGTCACGGCCAGTCTTGTCGCCAGCCATCTCGGATTTGCGCGTGATGGGGCTGGCAATGGGCCCTTATCTCGGCCGGCCACTCGATTGGAGCCGCCGCGGGCGCGTCGGCTATCTCTTCGACCTCACTCTACGCTATGAGTGGGTATGGCTGAGTTCGCTTGCTCTTGTCGTTGGGCCGATCTCATCGTGTTCGTGCTTCAGGATCGGCCAAAACAGATAGCTGCCGAAATCCAGGAACAGCGCCTTCGCGAATGTGCTGCCAAATCTGGCATGCGGCAAAGCTCTGCAGCGCTACTGCCAAAGCCGCCTCATGCGAACGGAGACGTCCTCCAGGACTGGCATGGAGGCCAGCACGAGGAGAATGGCCGCCAGAAACAACGTCGCCGCGAAGCCGACATGCTTGAAACCCACAGCGCCGACGACGCCGCCGAGAAAGAACAATGCTGGTCGTCACGCTCTCGCTTTATGCCATCCAGAACGCGCTGCTCAGCCGCAGCGGCGCCGGTCTGCGCTAGGAGGCCCGGATGTCCTCCCCGCGATCAACCACCACCAGCCGGCTTGGCCGCTTCGGCCTCGGGCTGACGGCCATGATGGTGCTGGCTTTCCTCATGGCGCCGCTGATCATCATCGTGCTGTTCTCGTTCAAGAGCAGCGGCGATTTCACCTTTCCCATCACCGGCTGGTCGCTGAAATGGTACCGCGAGTTCTTCTCGATGCAGACCTGGATGGATGCCCTGCGCAACAGCCTGGTTCTGGCTGTCTCGACGACACTTTTGGCGACGCCGCTAGGCACCATGGCCGCGCTCGGCCTCGCGGCGCCTAATCTGCCAGGTCGGCGCACGATCTCCGCCTTGCTGCTGGTGCCGATGATCGCGCCGGTGGTCATCGTCGGCGTCGGCATGTATTTCGTCTTCTCGATGGCCGGCCTGACCGCGACCCTTCCCGGCCTCATCCTCGGCCATACCTCGCTCGCCGTTCCCTTCGTCGTGGTGACCGTCTCGGCCGTTCTCACCGGTCTCGACAGGCGGCTGCTCTGGGCGGCCGCCAGCATGGGGGCGCCACCCTTCCTCACCTTCCGCAAAGTCACGCTTCCGGTCATTCTGCCGGGCATCGCGTCGGGCGCGCTGTTTGCCTTCGCCACCTCGCTCGACGAAGTCGTGGTGACGATGTTCCTCGCCGGTCCCGGACAACGCACCTTGCCGCGCGAGATGTTCACCATCGCGCGCGACACGCTGACGCCGACCATCGCGGCTGCTGCCACAGTGCTGATCGCCGCCTCGATCGTTTTGCTGATTGCGTCCACAGCGCTCGGCCGCTCGAATCGATAGCGCCGGCCGTCCCGACAAGGAACCCCTCGGCTTCTGGCCACGGGTTTGTCGATCAAACGCATGTTGCCCAAAACTGCACAGCGGCTCGGGACAGCGGCTCGGATTGAAACAGGAGCGCAAAAGCGCGTCAGCGGATCGTGGTCTATCGCGTAATAAAGCCTTTCAGGAACGCGGCCAGCGATGGAAGTCGAGTTAATCCTGATCGTCCAGCAAAGCGATGGCATCGAACGGTTGTTCGCGCGGCACCCGGATTTCGGCGCCGATACTTTGAAGGCTGGCAAGGAGTGCCGACACCCTTTCGGGCTCTTCCGGGTTCTGTTTCAGCACGCCGCCGGCAAGTCGGGTCAGCGGGCTATGGAGGAATTGCCGCTAGCGGGCAAAGGTGATGCGGATCGCTCCATAGGGTCCGAAATCGGCAGCGATAGTGTCACTGTGGCGACACTCCACGGGCCGGATGAACGAGCCCGACAGCACGACCTGTCCGGCGGATATCTGCATGCCGTACTGATGCAGCCGGTTGGCCAGCCAGGCGATGCCCTTCGCCGGATGATCGAGCACCCCGGCGCCGAGCCCGGTCTCTTCGACCTCGCCATTGCGCGACAGGATGGCGCCGATCCAGCGCAGGTCGGCCTCGCGCGGTCCGGCACGACGGCCGCCGACGACGACGCCGGCATTGGCGGCATTGTCGGAGATGGTGTCGAAGAAGGTCCGTATCCTGCCGCTCTCCTTGTTGACGCGCTCGATACGGGTGTCGAGGATCTCCAGCGCCGGCGTGATGTAGTCGGTGGCGTCGAGCACGTCGTCGATCGACACGTCCGGACCGGCCAGCGACGCCTTCATGACGAAGGCGATCTCGGCCTCGATGCGCGGCTGGATGAAGCGGCCGGCTGGAACGGTGCCGCCGTCATCGAAGAACATGTCGTCGAACAGCACACCGGAATCCGGAATGTCGATGGCGAGCGCCGACTGCATCGCCTTGGAGGTCAGGCCGATCTTCCAGCCTTTGATCGTCAGGCCCGAGGCCACTTTTCGTTTCACCAGCGCCGCCTGGACGAGATAGGCGTCATCCATCGTCGCCCCGGGGAAATCGAGGCTGAGCAGCCTGATCTGGCGGCGGTCGCGCTCGGCCTCGAACAGCCTCGCGGCCGCGTCGTCGACCTGTTCCGGCGTCATCATCGACCGGTCCCTTCGTCGACGACGCCGTTGCTGAGCAAGCCAATGCCGTCGGCCTCGACCTCGATCACATCGCCCGGCTTCAGCCAGATTGGCGGGTCGAACCGGGCGCCGGCGCCGGTCGGCGTGCCGGTGACGATGATGTCGCCCGGCGCCAGCGTGGTGAAGGTCGAGATGTAGTTGATGATCTTGCGGAAGGAAAAGATCATGCGGCCGGTGCGGTCCTGCTGGCGAACCTCGCCATTGACGCGCGTGGTCAGCGCGATGTCGGCGATCTGTGCCTCGTCGGTGAACGGCACCAGCCAGGGGCCGATAGAGCCGGTCAGGTCGAAGTTCTTGCCCTGGGTGACATTGAACTTGGCGTGGCGCACCCAGTCGCGGATGGTGCCCTCGTTGCAGAGCGAAAGTGCTGCGATATGGCCCAGCGCATCCGCCTCGGCGATCCTGCGGCCGCCCTTGCCGATGACGATGACGATCTCGCCCTCATAATCGAGCTGCGGCGATTCCGACGGCCGCACGAGGGGCCTGCCATGGCCGACGAAGGAGCGCGGGAAGCGGATGAACAGCGACGGGTTCGAGGGTGCGGCCTGTCCGTCCTTGTACTCCTCGTTGCGGTCCGGATAGTTGACGCCGACGCAGATGATCTTTTCGGGCGAGGGGACGGGTATCTCGTAGGCGATGGCGTCGAGCGGGAAATCGGCGGCGAAAGCGTCCGCCTCTTCCGTCAGCCGTCGCAGTGCGCCGGCCTCTATCACCTCGCGCAAACTCGGCCACTGTGCGTGTCGCGCCGACAGGTCGACGCCGCCCTTGTCGGTGATTGCGCCGTAGCGCGTTTTGCCGCCAACGGTGAAGGTGGCGAGACGTGCCGCGCTCATTTGTTTCCCCTGCAGTTAGCCGACGTCACGGCGCGACGATCGGCGAGGCCGCCAGATCGGACTTGCGCGGCTCGACGCCGGCAAAAGTGCTGCCTTCCTCGAACCAGCTCTTCGGCGCCGGTGCGCCCCACAGCGTCTGGCGCTGCGGGTCCTTGAGGTCCCATTTGATCGGCTCTAGGTCGGGATCTACCGTCTGGTAGTCCGAGCAATAGATCTCGATGCGGTGATTGTCGGGATCACGGATATAGAGGAAGAAGGCGTTGGAGATGCCGTGCCGGCCGGGGCCGCGCTCGATGTTCGGCAGCCAGCCGGTGGTGGCCATCAGGTCGAGCAGATCGATGATGTTGAGCGGTGTCGGCACCCAGAAGGCGACGTGGTGCAGGCGTGGGCCAATGCCGTTGGTGAAGGCGATGTCGTGGACACCGCCCTTGCGGTGCGTCCATGCCGCCCAAAGTCTTCCGGTCGCGGCATCCTCCGTGTACTCGGTCACGCGGAAGCCGAGCTCGTTGTAGAACGCCACCGATTCATCGACATTGGGCGAGAAGCAGTTGAAGTGGTCGATGCGCAGCGGCTTGACGCCTTTGTACAGCGCATACTTCTGATGGATCGGCGGCAGCCGCTCCATTCTGGAATAGAATTCGAGCGGAATGCCGTGCGGGTCGCGGGTGCGGAAGGTACGCGACTGGTAGGGCCGCTCGACCCATTTCACAGGCAGACCCCTGGCTTTGAAGAAGTGCTCGGCCTTGTCGAGATCGTCGTCGGAAAACAGCTTGAAGCCGAGGTCGCGGGCTTCCGGCGCGGCACCTTTCCTGAGCACGATGCAATGGTGGCCGCGCTCTTCCATGGCGCGCAGATAGATGGCGTCCTTGGTCTCGTCGGTCACCTGCAGGCCGAGCGTGTCGACATAGAACGCGCGCGACTTACCGAGGTCCGTAACAGCCAGCTCGACGTGGCTGAGCCGCACGATGTTGAATGCCGGGTAGAGATTGGGTGTGGGCAAGGGCATCGTTGGGGTCTCCGGTCAGCCGCCGAGCTTCTGGATGGAATGCGGCGCCGTGGCGAACGCGATGTTCTTGGTTTCCATGTAGAAATCGAACGACCAGTCGCCGCCGTCGCGGCCGATGCCTGAGTTCTTGGCGCCGCCGAACGGCGTCGGCAGGTGGCGCACATTCTCCGAATTGACCCAGATCATGCCGGCGTCGAGCGCGTCGGTGAAGCGGAAGGCGCGGGTGACGTCCGAGGTCCAGAGATAGCCGGTCAGGCCGTATTGCGTGTCGTTGGCCAGCGCCAGCGCCTCGGCCTCGTCCTTGAACGAGATGGCGGTCAGCACGGGTCCGAATATCTCTTCCTGGGCGATGCGCATCTTGTTGGTGGCGCCGACGAACAGCGTCGGGCTGACATAGCAGCCGCCGCCCGGACCGGCGAACTTGCCGCCGCCGGCGGTGACGACAGCGCCTTCCGACTTGCCGATCTCGATATAGGACAGCACCTTTTCCTCATGCACCGGATGGATCAGTGGGCCAACCACGGTTTCGGGGTCGAGCGGATGGCCTATCCTGATGCGCTTGGCCTTCTCCGCCACCAGCGCGGTGAACTTGTCGTAGATGCTTTCCTCGACCAGCAGGCGTGAGGACGAGGTGCAGCGCTCGCCGTTCAGCGAATAGATCATGAAGACGGCAGCGTCGGCCGCCCGCTCCAGATCGGCATCGGCAAAGACGATGACCGGGTTCTTGCCGCCGAGTTCGAAATGCACGCGCTTCAGCGTGTCGGCACCCTGCTTCATGATCATCGAGCCGGTGCGGCTTTCGCCGACGAAGCCGATCGCCTTGATGTCGGGGTGTTCGGTCAGCGCTCTGCCGGCGTCCTCGCCAAAGCCGTTGACGAGGTTCCACACGCCCTTCGGCAGGCCGGCCTCCTCGGCGATCTCGACCAAAAGCCGCGCGGTCAGCGGCGAGAACTCGGCTGGCTTGTGGACGATCGTACAGCCGGCGGCGAGCGCCGGCGCGATCTTCCAGGTCGACAGCATGAAAGGTGTGTTCCACGGCGTGATCACGCCGACCGGGCCGACCGGCACGCGCGTCGTCATGTTGACCTGGTTCGGTGCGCGGATCGTGTGGCCGTCGCGGGCCTCCGGCGCGCGGTCGGCGTAGAAGCGGAAGTTCTCCGCGCCGCGCAGCGCTGCTTTGGCCATGAACTTCAATGACTGGCCGGTGTCCATGCATTCGACGAAAGCGATTTCCTCGGCCCGCGCGACGATGGCGTCGGCTATTTTGTGCAACTGCTTCTTGCGGGCGTCGCCTGATATCGCCGCCCAGTCGCGGAAGGCAGCCTTCGCCGCCTTGGCGGCGCGGTCGATGTCGGCGGCCTTGCCGCGTGCCACCTTGGCGATCGGCTTCAGGTCGATTGGCGACAGCGTCTCGTATGTCGAGCCGTCGGCGGCCGGCACGGTTTCGCCGCCGATCTGGTTGAGCACGCCAGCGCTTCTGAAGCGCTCGAGATAGGCCTCGGCCTTTCTCAGATTGTCGTCCAATGCCGCCATGATATGGGTTCCTGTCACTTGCCGCGCAGGCGCGGGTGGATGGCATTCTTCTTCCAGCTTAGTTCGGCATCGATCTCGCGGATCTCCAGCGACAGCGCGAAATGCGGCGTCGTGAACAGAGATGCGAGATGATCCGAAACAGTAGTGAAGATCGCCTCGCCGGTGCGTTTCTTTTCCTCGGCGCTGCGGCCCTTGCCGATGCGGAAGTTCATGTCGATGAACCCGTTCTCCGGGAGGCGATCGGCGATCGCGTATGCCTCGGCGCGAAAAGCGCGTACCCTCACCGCGCCATGTTCGAACAGGCCGGTTTCGAGGATGGTGCGAGCGACCAGCGTGCAAAGCGCGCTGATGTCGACCTTGGCGTCGAGATTCGCCGAATATTCGATCGCCATATGTGGCAAGGTTTCCTCCACCTTGTAATTAACATGTGAATTACATCTTGACGGCGGAATGTCAAGTGTCGTTCTCTATGCAGATACAGCTCTCGATGGTGGGATTGCCGCCCCCGGCGAAATCGCGGATATAGCTGCGATCCGAGTCTCATTGTGTGGTGCGAGTCGTACCGGAATTGGAATTTTTTGGAGACCTGACCTTGCTACCGCCCAGCACCCGCCGCTCCCTGCCCATGGCTCTGCTTCGCGCCCGCGAAGTGATCATGGCGCATTTCCGGCCGATGCTTGCCCGCCACGACATCACTGAGCAGCAGTGGCGCGTGCTGCGTGTGCTTGCCGAAGCCGGGCCGCTCGAGGCAACCGAACTTGCCCATCGCGCCTCGATCCTTCCGCCCAGCCTGACCCGCATCATCAAGGCGATGGAGGAACGGCAGTTCATCACCCGCAACAAGGTCAAGGATGACGGTCGCCGGGCGCTGCTCGCAATCAGCCCGGCCGGGCTGGCGCTGATCGAGGATTTGTCGCCCGAGCGCATCGCCATCTACGATGCGATCGAGCAGCGCTACGGCGCCGAACAGCATGAGCACCTGCTCGACCTGCTCGAAAACCTGATCCAGTCGGAATCATCCGAAAACCAGACTTGACAGCCTCTACCCGCCAAAACTGCCGAGTGCACTCGGCTGCGTGTAGTTGCGGCCGACATAGAGCAGCGCCGCCTCGTCGCTGCCGTGGCGGATGTCGACGACGCGGCCGAACATCACATTGTGCGTGCCAACCTTGTTCACGTCGCCGATCTCGCAATCGAAGCTGACGATGGCGTCGAGCAGCGCCGGCATGCCGGACGGCATGGTCTGCCATCTTGCCGCATTGTAGCGCTCGCCCATGTCGCGGATCGTACCGGCGAACTTTGCCGCCAGATGGGTGTGTAACTGCGTCAGCACGTTGACGCAGAAACGCTGGTTGGCGAGGAACAGGCCGGTCTGCGCCGAGCGCTCGTTCATGCACACAAGCAGCGTCGGCGGATCGTCGGAAACGCTGCACATGGCGGTCGCAGTGAAGCCGCCGCGGCCGGCCGGACCATCAGTCGTGACGATGTTGACCGGCGCACAGACCCGCGCCATCGCCTCACGGAACTCCAGCCTTGCAACTTGTGGCTCCATGGCCGGGACCTCAGCTTGCGCCAGCCGGCAGCGGCGGCAGCCAGGTGTCGCCGGTCCAGCCCTTTTCGTCGTAGTCGGCCATGCAGGTGTCGACCAGTTCCTCCATCGCCCTCAGGCGCCCGCCGCGCTCAGCACCCTTCAGCACCTGCAGCCGCACCTCTTCCGGCGCACCGGCATAGTTGAGCTCATAGAGCGCGTGGCGGCCGCCGAACTCGGTGCCGGTCGCATCCCACAGCAGCTTCATGATCTTGATGCGTTCGACATGGCCCATGTCATTGGAGCCGCGCACGTACTGGGCAAGGTACTTGTCGATCTCCGGATTGTCGAAATCCTTTGCCGAGGACGGCAGGTAGATCAGCCCCGAAGCGATGACTCGGCGCACCGTATCGATAACGCGCGGATAGGCCTCCGACATGAAAGTGCGATAGGCGAGCGCCGCTTCGAGATTGGGCAGCACGGCGCCGTTCGCCCATGGGATCGGGTTGTGCGCCATGGCGTTGGAAAAGCTCCAGAACATGTGGCGCAGCGCAATTACTTCGCCGAGGGCCGCCTGGTTGCCGCGGAAGGCATCCCCGCCCGTCGCGCGCAGCGCCTTCGCCAGCAGGCCTGCGAGGAAGTCGAGCTTGACGGCGAAGCGCGTGCAGCCCTGAAAACAATAGCCGTGCATGAAGCCCGACGCCGGGTGGAAGGAGAGGATCTTCTGCGCATCGCGCAGCACCAGCACGTCCTCCCAGGGGATGAAGACATTGTCCAGCACCAGGATCGCATCGTTCTCGTCGAAACGAGACGACAGCGGATAGTCGAAGGGATGGCCGACCGTGTTGGCCGTCTGCTCGTAAGAGACGCGGCAGAACATCTTTATCCCCGGCGCGTTCATAGGCACGATGAACATCACCGACAATGACGGGTCCTCGGTGACCGTCGCCGAGCTCTGCGCCAGGAAATTGTAATGGGTGAGCGCTGACGACGTCGCCACCACCTTGGCGCCGGACACCCAGATGCCGGCGTCGTTCTCCTTCGTGATGTGCACGAACACGTCCTTCACCTGCTCGGCCGGCTTGTGGCGGTCGATCGGCGGGTTGACGATGGCATGGTTCATGAACAGGGCCGCTTCCTGGGCGCGTTTGTGCCAGGCGAGTGCATTGTCCCTGAACGGGCCGTACCACTCGGCATTGGCGCCGAGCGTGTTCATAAGTGCTGCCTTGTAATCGGGCGTGCGCCCCATCCAGCCGTAGGACATGCGCGACCAGTCGGCGATGGCGGTCTGCTGTGCGGCGAGATCCGCGGCGGAATGGGCGACGCGGAAATATTTGTGCGTGTAGCCGCCAGAACCGGTGTCGGTCGGCGAGGTCAGCACCGCCTGCCGCGCCGGATCGTGCAAGGCATCGTAGAGGCGGGCCAGCGAGCGCGCCGAGTTGCGCATCGCCGGATGGGTGGTGACGTCGGCAATCCGCTCGCCATTGATATAGACCTCGCGCCCGTCGCGCAGGCTCTGCAAATATTCGGCACCGGTAAACGGCCGTTTCGTGTCGGCCCGGAAATCTTCCGATCGCATCATGATCCTCCTTTAACGCGTCAACTGTAGCGATCGTCGTGACAAAGGTTTATGGACGAAAGTATAGAACCACTTGGATTTTTTCGCCGTGATGAGCCAGACTGCCATTCCCGAATTCTTCGTCTACGGCGAACCGGCGCGTGCGCTCGACGTCGGATTCCTGCATGTCGAGACTGTTCTTGCGCGTGCCTCCGTGCATCGCGGCCAGGTTCTCGCGCACAAGCACCCGCAAATGGCGCAGATCACCTTCTGGACCGGCGGCAGCGGCATTTATCGGATCGAAGACGAGACCTGGAGTTTTTCGGCGCCGACGGTGAGCTTCATGCCGAGCGGCGTGGTCCACGGATTCAGCATCGAGACGGGCGCCGACGCCATCGTTGTCTCGGTCGCCGATGCTGCCCTTGCGGCGATCGCTGAGCAGTCCGCGCTGCCGCTCGACCAGCCGGTCTTCGTCACCGGACGCGGTGAAACGGCCCTCTGGGAAAGGTTGGGTGATACGGTTACGATGATCCAGGCGGAATATGCCGACAGGTTGCCCGGTATGGAGAAAATCCTGCCGCCGCTGATCGCCGTGGCATTGTCGGGCATCGCCCGCCTCGATGCGCAGTCGCATGCTGTCGCGGTGCCGGCGACGGTGGCGCTGGGCGGCCGGCTGCGGCGTCTGATCGACCGACACTTTCGCGACGACTGGCCGGTCGAGCGCTATGCCGCCGCGCTCGGCACCACGCGCCATCTGCTCGACAAGGCAGCGCGGCAGGTGCTCGGCGCGGGCGTACGCCAGGCGGTTGGTGAGCGGCGGCTGGTCGAGGCCAAGCGCCTGCTGCTGTTCACCGTGCGCCCGGTCGAGGACATCGCCTATGAGACCGGGTTCAACGACCCGGCTTATTTCTCGCGCTTCTTCCGCGCCGCCGTCGGCCTCTCGCCGGCGGCGTGGCGACGCCTGCGGCTCGGTCAGGACTGAGCGTCACCGTCGCTCAGGCGGCTGCCGTCAGTCCGGCGTCGAGAGCCTCGGCGATCTTTGCCACATCGGCGGACGAGATCACCAGCGGCGGCGACAGGATGATGGTGTTGCCGGAGACGCGCAGCATGACGCCGGCCTTGTAGGCGGCCTCTGCGGCGGCATTCATCGTCTTCTTGTCGGCCGGCTTCTTGGCGGCACGGTCGGAAACCAGTTCGAGCGCCGCCATCAGCCCTTGGTAGCGCACATCGCCAACCAAAGCGTGCTTCGCCTTCAGCGCCTCCAGCGCCTTGCCGAGCTCGACACCGCGCGCCGCCGCATTCTCGTTGACGGCAAGCCGCTTGGTCTCGGCGAGTGTGGCCAGCCCCGCCGCGCAGCCGACCGGATGGCCGGAATAGGTGTAGCCGTGCCCGATCGAGCCGAAGCTGGTCTTGTCGGCCTCGAAGACGTCGGCAACCTTGGCGCTGATCAGCGTGGCGCCGAGCGGGAAGTAGCCTGAGGTGATCGCCTTGGCGATGGTCATGAAATCCGGCTTCACTCCGGAGAGCCGCGAGCCCGACCAGGCGCCGGTGCGACCGAAGCCGGTCACCACCTCGTCGGCGATGAGCAGGATGTCGTGACGGTCGCAGATCGCCCGCACCATCGGCATGAAGCTCTCATGCGGAACGATCACACCGCCGGCGCCGAGCACTGGCTCCATGATGAAGGCGGCGATCGTGTCGGCGCCCTGGAAGGCGATCTCGTCTTCGATCGCCCGCGCGCAGAGTTTCGCCAGCTTCGCCGGATCGGTCTCGTCGAACGGATTGCGGTAGGTCCATGGCGCCGGTGTGTGGAAGACGCCGGGCAAAAGCGGCTCGTAGTTGCGCCGGAAATTGGCATTGCCGTTGACCGAGGCGCCGCCGAAATGCGTTCCGTGATAGCCCTTCTTCAGCGCCAGGAACTTCGTCCGGTCGCCCTGGCCCCTGATCTTCCAGTATTGCCGCGACAGCCGCAGTGCCGTCTCGACCGAGTCCGAGCCGCCGGAGGTGAAGAAGGTCCGTACCATGCCCTCGGGAGCGAACCAGTCGCACAGCTCATAGGCAAGCTCGATCGACGGTCCGGTCGAGGTGCCGCGAAAGCCGGAATAATAGGGCAGGGCGTCGAGTTGTGCTGCGATCGCCTTCTTGATCGGATCGCAGCTGTAGCCGAGGTTGACGTTCCACAGGCCCCCGACTGCATCGAGGATGGTGCGGCCTTCGGCATCGGTGACCGAGACGCCTTCGCCCTTCATGATGATCTTTGGCGGCGTCGCGCGCATCTCGGCCGGATGCGCCATCGGATGCCAGATCGGCTTGGCGTTGTTCTCGGTGAGGAAGTTGATGTCGCGCATCGGTGGGAACTCCGTTTCTTGAATTCTTAGGCCGCAACGCCGAAATGGCCGAGCGCCTCTGCATAGCCTTGCCCCGGTTGGGCGACGTCGAAATGCACGGCCAGCATGCCGGCGGCGACCGCGCCGTCGACGTTACGCTTCTGGTCGTCGACGAAGACGCAAGCCGCGGGCGGCAAGTGCAGTGCTTCGCTCACCATCGCATAAGCGCGCGGATCGGGTTTCAGGATGTGCGTGTAGGTGGCGTCGATGATGGTCTCGAACAGCGACAGCAGCGGCAGGCGCTCGCGAAAGCTGTTGCCGTAGAACAAGTCGAGCTCGTTGGAGAGGATGGCGAGCCGGATGCCAGCTTCATGCGCCGCACGGATCGCTCGTTCCGCCTCTGGCCGCACCACCGCTTGCGGGTCGGCGCCGCGCGCCCGCTGCACGAAAGTCGACATGTCGTCCCAGTCCTCGCCGACGAGACGGCCGACTTCACGCGTGCGCGTCTTCCAGTAGTCGCGCTCGCTGATCTCGTCGGCTTGCATGGAACGCCACAGCGGGTCGGATGCCGGATCGAACGGCCCGCGCCAGCCGAGCATGCCGGGCGTCAAGTCCAATGCGCGTTCGGTCAACGCGTGCGTTTCGAACAGCGTGCGGGTGACGACGCCGCCGAAATCAAGCACCAGCGCCTTTGGCGATGGCCCGCTCATGCAGCTTGAGTTCCTTCCGGCGCGCCCAGCGGCACAATGCCTTCGGCGACCCAGCGGTCGAAGATCTCCAGTGCCTTGGCGCTGAAGGCGGCGTCGTTGATGTGCCCTGATATCTCGTGCAACTCGGCATTGCCGGGCACGCTCGAGCGCATCTCCTCGACAAAGGCCGACAGCGCCTCCGGTTCGTGCAGCGGCTCGCCCTCCTGGTCCCATTGCTGGATGCCGCCTGCCGGCAGGATGAAGGCGGTCGGCCCGGTTGCGGCGGCGAGCTTCTCGCCGATGGCGCGCGCGATCTCCTTGCGGGTTTCGCCGTCTGATGTCACCGAGGCGAGCAGGCGGTTGTGCGCATGGTACGGCCGTTCGAAGAAACGGGCAGGCACTGCTTGCCAGGTCGGAAAATCCACCATGTCGACGGCGCCAGGTGCCACGATCTGAGGGATGCCTTGCCGACCAGCATTTTCCAGCCGGTCGGAGCCCGAATTCACCACCGAGCCGGTCAGCTGGTTGGCGAGTTCCTGAAGGCTGAAATCCATCACCGCGACGAAGCCGCGTTGCGCGGCGATCGCCTCAAGCGCCCGGCCGCCCATGCCGGTGGTGTGGAAGACGATGACTTCATAGCCGCGCTTCTCCAGCTCCGGCTTCAGCGTCACCATATAGTGCAGGCAGCTTTTTCCCAGCGAACTCATGCCTATCCTGGGCCGCGTCGCGTCCGGCTTAACGACGGCGCGCGCGGCACCCACCACCGCTCCGCAGGCCTGCGACAGCACCGCCTTGCAGGCACTGTTGAGGCCATAGAGACCGCCCGCCCACAGGATCATCATCAGGTCTGTGGCGATCCGTTCTGGTGGCAGCAGATGTGAATAGGCAATGGTCGAGATGACGAATTTCGGCACGCCGAGCGGCAGCGCCAGCGCGACGTCAAGCGCAAGGTCGGTGCCCATCGAGCCACCGAGCGCGATGAAACCGTGGATTTCGCCCTTGTCGCAGAGTGCGCGGGCAAGCCGCGAGGCGCCGAGCGCCATCAGCGTCATCGCCGAATTCTCGTCGCCGCTGGCGATGATCGCCTCGATGGTCGTGTCGGCAGCTTGAGCCACCGCATGCTTGTCATGCGCCGGCTGGTAGGGCGGATCGCCGAGCACGCTCACATCCATCATCACGGCGACACCGCCGACCGCCTCGATGCGCTCGCGCATGAAGAGCAATTCGTCGGCCTTGGTGTCACCGGTGCCTATAACCAGGATTCGGCGTGTCTCCTCCACAGTCAATCTCCTTGCAGGGGTATTTGTTGTCATGCTCGCTTGAGGCCCGGCTGGCCCTGCCGTCCGAAAAGCCGCTCGCTGATAACGCGCGCAGCCGCCGCCACACTGGCGCCATAGCGCTCGATCTCGCCCTTCTGGACCCGCACCTTAGGCGCCGCGACGGCGATGATGCCAATGGCAAAACCGTCGGCGCCGAGGATCGGCGCCGCGACGCTGAGCACGCCCTCCTCGAAGCCTTGCGAGCCGGTCGAGTGCCCGCGCGCGCGGGCGGCGGCGACATGCTCGGCAAGTGTTTTCGCGTCGCTTATTGTGTGGGGCGTGAAGGCCGGCAGCGGTCCGGCCAGAACAGCGTCTCGGATACGCTCTTCCGTGAACGCCAGGAACGCAATGCCAGAAGCCGTCGCATGCATCGGCAGCACCTCGCCGAGTTGCACGCTGACGCGATTGGCCCTGGTCGATTCGACGACATGGACTGTGATCAGGCCGCGCTTCGAATATTCCGACAGGTGCACCGTCTCATCGGTTTCCGCCGCCAGCGCCTCGACCACCGGCACCGCCGTGCGCAGGAAGGGAAACTGGGCTTCGCGCATCAGCGCCAGCCGCGCGACACCGGCGCCCAGCCGGTAAAGACGCGTGGCTTCATCCTGCTCGACCAGCCCATGCGCTATCAGGGAGACCAGCAGCCGGCGCGTTGTTGCCTTGTCATGGCCGGCGCGCCGGGCGAGGTCAGCCAACGCCGTCTCGGGCTCGCCGCGACCGAGCATTTCCAGCAGCGTGATGGCCTTGCTCACCGTACCCATGCGTATCTGATCCTCCATCTGATACTTAACGTGCGAATTAACTTGACAGGAAGCCGGTTCCTTTGCAAGTCTATATTCGAAATGTCGTTGCAAATAATGAAACGACAAGGCGGCCCGAAACAGGGCCTCGACATTTCAGGGACACTTGGCTTCCGCAGCGCGGAATTGGAGGGAAAGATGACGACAATTGAAGCCGGCGAAGCGAACCGGCTGAGGAAGAACAGCCTTGGCGTTGGCGCCATCACCTTCATGGTGATCTCGGCAGCGGCGCCTCTGACGGCTGTGGCTGGCGGCACGCCGCTCGGCATGCTGATGGGCAATGGCGCGGGCTTTGCCGGCACCTATCTGATCGTGACGCTGCTGCTGCTGTTGTTCGCGGTCGGCTATGTCGCCATGTCGCGCCATGTCGGCAATGCAGGCGCCTTCTATGCGTATGCGGCGCGCGGGCTCGGCGGTCTCGCCGGCGGCGCCACGGCGCTGATCGCAATCCTGTCCTACAATGCCATGCAGATCGGCGTCATGGGCCTTCTCGGTGCCGCGACCGCCGGGCTGTTCGCCGGCTGGGGCATCAACTTGCCCTGGTGGGCGTGGAGTTTCATCGCCATCGCCATCGTCGCCGTGCTCGGCTACAGGCAGGTCGACCTGTCGGCCAAGATCCTGACCGTTCTGGTGCTTGCCGAATACGTCGTGGTGCTGATCCTCGACATGGCGATCGTCAAGACCGGAGGCGATAGTGGACTGTCAGCGGCGCCGTTCAGTTGGAGCCAGATCACCAGCGGCGCGCCGGCGATCGCCATCCTGTTCTGCTTTGCCGCGTTCATCGGCTTCGAGGCAACGACGATCTATGCCGAGGAGGCGCGCGACCCCAAGGTCACCATTCCGCGGGCGACATATTTCTCCGTCATCCTGATCGGCGTCTTCTACATGGTCACCGCATGGCTGATGGCGGTCGGTGCCGGCGTTGATAAGCTGCTGCCGGCGCTGCAGGGGCTTCAGGATCCGACCACGTTCCTGTTCGGCCTGTCCGACCGCTACGCCGGAACGATGCTCTCGCACGCCATGAGCATCCTGTTCGTGTCGAGCCTGTTTGCCGGCGTACTGGCGTTCCACAATGCGGTCGCCCGCTACATCTATGTTTCCGGCCGCGAGAAGCTCCTGCCGCGGACCATCGGCGTGACCCATTCGACGCACCAGAGCCCGCATGTCGCCTCGGTCATCCAGAGCGTGCTTGCCGCTGTCGTCGTCGGGCTCTTCGCCGTGCTTGGCCTTGACCCGGTGCTGGCGCTGTTTTCGTGGCTGACCAACGTTGCCACTCTCGGCGTCATCGTGATGATGGCGGTGGCCTCGCTCGCCGTCGTGATGTTCTTCCGTGCCAACCCGTCCAGTCAGGAGAACGCGGTGAAGACCACAATCCTGCCGGGGCTGACCTTCATCGCCTTCGTCATCATCATCTATCTGATCGTCATCAATTTCGGCGGCCTGTCCGGTGCTGGCGGGTTCCTCGGCGTGTTCCTGCCGGCGCTGGTGCTGATCGCGGCCGTGGTTGGCCTTGTGCTGGCGAGCGCGTTGAAGAGCCGGGATCCGGTGGCCTTCGCCGAGCTTGGACAGCCTTTGAAGGACTGAGATCAAGAGGGGCGGCGCATGACGCCGCCCCCTTCTTCACCCTAGGGGAGTAGCGGCGTTGAGCTTTGCCGAGAGCATCACCGTTGAGGCGCTGGAAGCCGATCCGTATCCGATCTATGCTGAACTGAGGCGCAACGCGCCGGTCGCTTTCGTGCCGGCGGTCAACCTCTGGTTCGTCACCCGCTGGAAGGATGTCGAAACGGTCGCGAAGTCGCCCGACATCTTCTCCGCGGTTGTCGGGACATCCCCGGTCGAACGCTCCTTCGGCAAGCCGACCATCCTGACCACCGACGGAGACGTCCACAAGGATCTGCGCCAGGGCGTCGACCCGAAATACCGGCCGCGCACCGTCGCTTCCTATGCCGGGGATCTCGTGCGCTCGATCGCCGGACCCTATCTCGACCGGATCGCCGAGCAGGGTGCGGCGGAACTGATGGCCGAGTATTTCGAGCCGGTGTCGACGCTCAGCCTGGCGCGCTCGCTCGGGCTGGCCGACATCGACATGCCGACCTTGCGGCGCTGGTTCTATGGCCTTGCCCAGGGCGCCATCAATTTCGAGAACGATCCGAAGCGCCAGGAAATCGCCGATGCGATCAGCGCCGAGGTTGGCGCCGCCATCCTGCCGACGCTGGAGAGGCTTGTCCACGCGCCTGACGACTCCGCCCTGTCGCACATACTGCATGACGGCATGCCGCAGGGTGCGACCCGCGCCATCGACTTCGTGATGCCGAGCATCAAGGTCATCCTGCTCGGCGGCATGCAGGAGCCCGGCCATGGCGCCGGCTCCATACTTGCCGGCCTGCTTTCGCATCCCGAGCAGATGCGGCAGGTGCTGGACGATCTGGAAACCTTGGTGCCGAAGGCGGTCGACGAGGGTCTGCGATGGGTCGCGCCGATCGGCACGCAGACGCGCCAGACGACGCGCGCGGTCGAGCTCGGCGGCGTGACCATCCCGGCGGGCGCGCCAGTCGCCGCGCTCGTCTCCTCGGCCAGCCGCGACGAAATCCGGTTCTCCGATCCCGACCGTTTCGACATCCTTCGTGATGAAGGCAACCACGCTGCCTTCGGCTTTGGCCATCACTTCTGTTCGGGTCGGTTTTTTGCGCGCGAGCAGATGTGCCTCGCGGTAAGGCTTCTGCTGGAACGGTTTCCGGATCTGCGGCTGGTGCCAGGCAAGGAACCGGTGTTCCGGGGCTGGGAATTTCGCGCGCCAACCACCCTGCATGTCGCCTTCGGAGCCGGTACGCAATGATCAACCAGAACACCATCGACACGTTGCGCAAGGCCGAGGTCGGCGTGCGAAACCTCTTCATCGATGGTGCGCAGACCGCAGGTGCAAGTGGCGCCACGCTGCCCGTGATCTCGCCGATCGATGGCCGCCCGTTCGCCAGCATCGCCGACGCCAACGCCGTCGATGTCGATCGCGCCGTGGCGTCGGCGCGCAAGGCGTTTGAGAAGGGCTCGTGGTCGCGCGCCGCCCCCGCCTTCCGCAAGAAGATTCTGACGAAGTTAGCCGAGCTGGTCGAAAAGCATGTCGATGAACTGGCGGTGCTTGGCGTCCGCGACAACGGCACCGAGATCGGCATGGCCTACAAGGCCGAGCCGTTATCGGCCGCGGGCACCATCCGCTACTACGCGGAGGCTATCGACAAGGTCTATGGCGAGATCGCGCCGACGGCCGAGAATGTGCTCGGGCTGATCCACAAGGAGCCGCTCGGCGTTGTCGGCGTCATCGTACCCTGGAATTTCCCATTGATGATCGGCGCCTGGAAGATCGCGCCGGCGCTGGCTGCCGGCAATTCCATCGTCGTCAAGCCGCCCGAGGTCGCTTCGCTGACGCTTCTGCGGCTGGCTGAGCTCGCTGCCGAAGCCGGGCTTCACGCCGGTGTGTTTAACGTCGTTACCGGCCGTGGCGCGGTTGCCGGCGAGGCGCTCGGCCTGCACATGGATGTCGACGCCATAGCCTTCACCGGCTCGGGGCCGGTCGGCCGGCATCTGCTTGAGTATGCGGCGCGTTCCAATCTGAAGCGCGTCTTCCTCGAACTCGGCGGCAAGTCGCCCAACATCGTCTTTGCCGACGCCCCGGACCTGAAACAGGCCGCAATCGTCTCGGCCAACGGCATTTTTCGCAATTCCGGCCAGGTCTGCGTTGCCGGCTCGCGCCTGCTCGTCCAGGCGTCGGTCTACGACCGCTTCATGGACGAGCTCCTCGCAGCGACCACGCGGCTGAAGGTCGGCGATCCGCTCAATCTGACGAGCGACGTCGGTGCGGTATCAAGCGCCGAGCAGCTGGACAAGAATCTCGGCTTCGTCGAACGGGCGACAGCTGAAGGCGCCCGTCTGGTCACCGGCGGCGGACGGATCCTGGCCGAAACCGGCGGCAGCTACATGGCGCCGACGATCTTCGAGAACGTGACGCAAGAGATGCAACTCGCCCGCGAGGAGGTGTTTGGGCCGGTGCTCGGCGTGATGCGCTTCGAGACCGAGGAAGAGGCGGTGCGGCTTGCCAATTCGACGGTTTATGGCCTTGCCTCGGCGGTGTGGACCGCCAACCTCTCCACGGCGCATCGTATGGTGCGCAACATCAATGCCGGCGTCGTCCACGTCAACACCTATGGCGGCGCCGACATCACCGTGCCGCTCGGCGGCGTCAAGCAGTCCGGCTTCGGTCGCGACAAGTCGATGCATGCGCTGGACAAATACACCGATCTCAAAACGGCCTGGATTTCTCTCGGCTGACCGTTTCTCGCTAAGCGCTGCCGAGGATGAAATCGGCACAGCGGTCGGCGATCATGATCACCGGCGCGTTGGTGTTGCCACTGATGAGCCTGGGCATGACCGAGGCATCGCAGATCCGCAGGCGCGGCACGCCGCGGACGCGCAACCGCGGATCGACCACGGCACTGTCGTCATTGCCCATCCGGCAGGTTCCCGATGGGTGGTAGACCGTCTTGGCGTGTTCGAGGATGTGGCCGACGATCGCCTGGTCAGGAAGATCCGCGGCCGCGCCCGGCGAAAGCTCCTCCGCCACCATGGCCTGCAGCGCCGGCTGGCGCAGGATGGTGCGGGCGATCTTCATGCCGGCCAGCAGCAAGGCGAGATCGTCCGGATCGGACAGGAAGCCGGTGGTGAAGCGGATCGGATCGGCCGCATCGCGCGAGCGCAGCCTGACCGTGCCGCGCGACTTCGGCCTGAGCACACAAGGATTGATCTCCATGCCGTGCCGCTCGATCGAGCCGTGTTCGGCGCTCTCGATCATCACCGGCAGGACGTGGAACTGGATATCGGGACGGCCATCGCCATCGGCGTCGAAGAAGCCGCCGCTCTCGACCACATTCGAGGTGAGCAGGCCGGTGCGGAACATGAGGTACTGCAGGCCGTGGCGCAGCGCCCGCAGGCCACGGTCCTCACCAAGCAGCGAGATCGGCTGGCGCGTCAGCGCATAGACGGGAGCCGCGACGTGATCCTGCAGGTCGCGGCCGACCGCGGGCATGTCGCGGATGACGGGAATGCCCAGCGCGGTCAGATGTTCGGCTGGCCCCAGTCCCGACAGCATCATCAGCTTCGGCGTCGCCAGCGCGCCTGATGTGAGGATCACTTCGGCTTCCGCCGTCGCTGTATGGGTCTGTCCGTCCGATGTGGTGTAGGCGAGGCCGCTTGCCGCACCGTTTTCCAATGTCACGCCGGTGACAAGCGCATCGGTGATGACGGTGAGGTTGGCATTGCCTGCCAACGGCTTCAGGAACACCTTTGCCGCCGATTGTCTTTCGCCATTCGCGGTCGTCGTCTGGTAAAAGCCGACGCCTTCCTGCCTGTCCCCGTTGAAGTCGTCATTGAAGGGATAGCCGGCCTGTTGCGCGGCCCTGACATAGGCCAGAGACAGCGGATGGCGATGGCGGGGATCGGAGACGGGCAGCGGTCCGGTGGTGCCGTGGCGATTGCCGGCCAGCCGCTCGTTGCGCTCCAGCCGCCTGAACACCGGCAGCACCTCGTCCCAGCCCCAGCCGGGACAGCCAAGGTCGCGCCAGTCATCATAGTCCTGCGGCTGGCCCCTGACATAGAGCATGGCATTGATCGACGACCCGCCGCCCAGCGTGCGGCCCTGCGGCACCGGTAGCCGGCGGCCGCCGACGCTGGGTTCGGGATCGGATTCGTAGATCCAGCTGCGCGCCGTGCCGATCACCTTGGCGAAGGTGGCGGGCATGTCGATGAAGCGCGAATTGTCGGCCGGCCCGGCTTCGACGATCAACACGCGCTGGCCGGTATTGACCAAGCGGTTGGCCAGCGTGCAGCCGGCCGAGCCGGCGCCGGCGATGATGTAGTCGTACGCAGCGTTCATGGCGTCAGGCGTAGCGCATGATGACGGTCTTGGTCTCGAGATAGCCGTCGATCGCCGCGCGGCCGTGTTCGCGGCCGATGCCGGACTGCTTGAAGCCGCCGAAGGGTGCCGCAGGGTCCAGCGTGTTATGCGAATTGACCCACACCGTGCCGGCCTTGAGGCCGTGGACGGCGGTCATCGCCTTGCCCATGTCGCGGGTCCAGATCGAGGCCGACAGGCCATAGCGCGTGTCGTTGGCGATATGGATCGCCTCGTCGAGATCGGCGACCGGCATCGCCGCTACCACCGGACCGAACACCTCCTCACGCGCGATCTCCATGTCGGGCCTGATATTGTGCAGGATGGTCGGCGCGACATAATGGCCCCTGGCCGGTACCGACCGCGCGCCGCTGACGCGTTCGCCGCCGGCCGCCAGGCTGCGCTCGACAAAGCCCTCGACGCTCCTTCGATGCTTGGCCGAGACCAGTGGGTTGATCTGGGCTTCGGCATCGCGGCCGGCGCCCAGTGTCATGCCATCGGCGATCTCGGCCAGCCGCGTCAGCGTGCGGTCATAGATAGACTTTTCGATCAGCAGCCGCGAGGCCGAGGTGCAGACCTGGCCCTGGTTGAAAAACATGCCGAGCCCGGCGACCAGGGGCTCAATGCCCTCTTCCATGTCGGCAAGCAGGATCATCGGCGATTTCGACCCGAGCTCCAGCGTGAAGCGGGCGACATGGTCGACGGCCGCGTGGCCGACGCGTTTTCCCACTTCCGTCGAACCGGTGAAGGTCAATTTGTCGATGCCGGGATGACGGATCAGCGCCTCGCCGGTGACGCTGCCGCTGCCGGTCACGATGTTGATGACGCCGGGCGGGAAGCCTGACGCCTTGATCAGTTCTGCGAGCCTGAGCAGGCCGAGCGGCGTCTCCTGCGGCGGCTTCAACACCACGGTGCAGCCGCAGGCGAGCGCCGGCGCGATCTTCCACATGCCGATCAGCAACGGGAAATTCCACGGCACGATGGCGCCGACGACGCCGACCGGTTCCATTATGGTCATCGCTTGATGCCTGGCGCCAGGCGGCACCGGAATGGACACCTGGAAGGTCGAGCCCTCGATCTTGGTCGCCCACCCGGCATAATAGCGCAGCCAGTCGACGCTGCCGCCGGCGCTAAGCATGCGGGCGACACCTAGCGACTTGCCGTTCTCGATGCTTTCGATCTCGGCCAAGAGATCGGCATCGGCCTCGATGGCGTCGGCGAGCTTCAGCATCAGGTTCTGGCGGTCGACCGGCCGCATTGAGGCCCACGGGCCTTCAAGGGCTGCACGCGCAGCACGCACCGCCTGGTCGACCAGTTCGGGACCGCTCTCGGGCACATGCGCGACGATCTCGCCGGAGGCGGAATCATCGACAGCGAGGCCATTTCCCGCCAAGCCGTCAACAAAGCGTCCATTGATGAAGGGCCGGTGCGGACGCGCCAGGAAAGCGGCGGCAGCAGTGCTGATCGGCGGCACGGTTCTCTCGTTCACGCCATCCTCCTCGATTGCTGGTGAACACGTTGCATCAGGGTTATGGAGCGTGTCGGCTGGCTTCAAGCGGCTGATGGTGCCAGTGCACGCTCAGTCAAAACAAAGTTCCCGCTTGGACAAGACGCCCCGCAGTCGACTGGCCTAGACCAAAGTCGCATCGAGCAGCGTGTTTTGCGCAGGCTTCCCGGTTGTCAAAGAGGTGTCGACGATTGAGTGCGTTGCTGGGCAATCCGATGGTCACCACTGCTGCGCTGCCACTCGCGCTCGGCACGGTGATGGCGCTGTTGGCAAGGGTCGCACTGCCGGGATCAGTGCTTTCTCTGCTGTGGGCCGCTTTGATTTTGTTCTTCTATTGGGACACGCTCGGGCCGCCTGTGGTGCCGCCGGTCGCCGCCAGCCAGAAGTTGATCTATCTCGCCTCTGGCGGCATCGTCGTTGGCCTGTTGCCCGAACGCCTGTTGGGCGCTGCCGTTGCGGGCAAGCTTGTCGCCGCCGCGCTTGCGGTAGCCTTGCTGTGGCTTGGCTGGCGCCGCCTGGCCGGCGGTTCACTCGACCTGCAGATGGTCGCCGCCCTCATCGCCGGCCTGTTGGCGATCGTCGGCGCCGCGATGCTGCTGTCGGCGCGGTCCTCGCCATCGTCGTCCGCCGAAGCGCCGTTCCTGGTGCCGGCGGCGATGCTCGCTTTTTGCCTGGCCGGCGCCATCATCTCGGTGCTTGGCGCCTCGATCGTCACCGGGCAATTGCTGGGATCGCTTGCCGCGCTCGCCGGCGGCTGGTGTCTTGTCCAGTACATCACAGTGCTGCGCGGAGGCTCCGCCGTTGCCTGGAGCAAGGGCACTGAACTGCTGCTTATCTACGCCGCAGCCACCGTGCAGATCCAGGTCGCGCTGCTGGCGCCGAAGGCTAATCCGGTCGCGCTGGTGCTTTCATCCTTGCCGCTGATCGTGGCCATGCTGATGCCCGGTCCGCTGCGGGGCCTTGTTCCCGGCGTCCGGCCGTTGCGGCCGCCGATTGCCGGTCTGCTGATCGCCACACCGGCGATATTGGCCATCCTGACGGCGATCCTATGGGCGCCGCATGGAGCCGCCCTCGGCTTTTCCTGAGCCAAAGAACGACAACCAACAATGGGGAGAGTTACGTGACGATGAGAAAACTGACGGCCGCGTTGGCCTTTGCCTCGGTGTGCGCATTCGCATCGGCAGCACATGCCGACACTTACGAGATCGACGGCCAGCACGCCTGGATCACCTTCACCATAAAGCACGGCATCTACGGCATCGCGCATGGCCAGTTCGATGCGGTGAAGGGCGCCATCGTGATGGACAAGGCCGATCCATCGAAAAGCAGCGTCAAGGCCGAGATCGATGTCGGCTCGGTGCACACCGCCTATGACCAGCGCGACAGCGATTTGAAAGGCCCCGACTTCTTCAACGCCGCCGAATTCCCGGCGATCTCCTTCGAAAGCACCAAGGTAGAGAAGGTCAGCGACAAGACCGGCAAGGTCACCGGCAATCTCACCATCAGCGGTGTGTCCAAAGAGATCACCCTCGACGTGACGCTGATCAACGAGGCGCCGGCGCCGTGGGATGCGACGCTGACCAAGGCGGCGTTCAGCGCCACAGGCAAGGTCAGTACGGCCGACTTCCCGATGGCCAAGGCCGCGGCCGGCTTCGGCCTTGGATCGGATGTCGACATCGTCATGGATTTGGAAGCGGTGAAAAAGTAATCCGGCGAGCGAGTGCCGCGCGCAAGGTCGCGCGGCACTTCATCGGACAGGGCGCAAAGTGCGCACTCAGTCAAAACAAAGTTCTCGCTCGGACAAGACGCAGATTGGCCGGTGCCGCATTATTCCCAGCGAAGATCGGCACATAGCCGGCGCGCTTACCAATCGGGATGGAACAATGCGATTTTCGGGAAAGACGGCTTTCATTACCGGCGGCGGCACCGGGATCGGCGCGGCGGTGGCCAGGCGCATGGCGGCCGACGGCGCCAAGGTGGTCCTGATGGGCCGGCGGCGCGAGCCGCTGGAAGCTGTGACCAAGGATATTGGCGGTCTGGTGGTGCAGGGCGATGCCGCCGATCCGAAGGCGGTGCGTGCGGCGCTTGCCGAAGTGCATGAAAAAATCGGACCGGTCGACATCCTCGTCGCCAATGCCGGCGGCCATGGTGTCGGCCCGACGATTTCGATGAGCGACGAAACCTGGAGCCTGGCGACGCGCACCAATCTCGACACCGCTTTCGTCTGCGCCCGCGAATGCCTGCCGGACCTGATCGCGCGGAAGGGCAACATCGTCGTCGTTGCCTCGATCGCCGGCCTGTTTGCCGGCCCGGACGCCGCCGGCTACGTCACCATGAAGCATGCCTGCATCGGCTTCGGCAAATCGCTGGCGCGCGACTATGGCCGCAAGGGCGTGCGCACCAACATCATCTGCCCGGGTTGGGTCTCGACCGACATGGCCGACGAACAGATGGCGGTGATCGTCGAGAAGCACGGACTTGGCTCGATCGACGATGCCTACCGGCTGGTGACCAGGGACGTCCCGCTCGGCCGGCCGGCGACACCGGAAGAGGTTTCCAACGTCGTCTGCTTCGTCGCTTCGAGCGAGGCGGCCATGATGAACGGTTCGATCCTGACCGTCGATGGCGGCGCCACCGTCGTCGACCTGCCGACATTAGCTTTTGTCGATTGATTGGGAGAGTGCGATGAACGACCAGAACAGGCCGGCGGACTGGAAGCATTTCGACGATTTCGCCGCCGGCATCGCCACCAACCGGCTGGCGACGACATCAGCGTTGCGCGGCCAGACCTTCAAGATCACGCTCGACACGGGGCGCACAATCGACCTTGCCTTCACGTCGCCCGACACGGTGGCGTGGAGCGAGGGCAGCGAGGCCGGCGCGGACTGGTACGAGGCGCTCGAAGTCGCCGCCAACGTGTTCTTCATCAACATGACTTTCGCCGCCCGGCCGACCGAGGATGAGGCCTACATCGTCAACACCAGCACGCGCCGCGTGCTGTCGGTGCGCGAACGGGTGCGTGAAGCAGGCGAAGCGCCCGGCGAGCCGCGCGTCGCGCAGACCTGGTCGGCCGGCGTGCTCGGGGATCCCAGCAACGCGCCGACCGGTATCAAGCCGGCGCCGACCCGGGACCTGATCGGGCTCACCGCGCACTACACATACAGCCCCAACCACGTCTACGAGCACATCTATCTGAGCTCCGAGCGCTATGCCTGGCAGAACCTCGTCGGCATCCAGCGTGGCCATGGCGACGTCGACCTGGCGACCACCTGGAAGTTTGCCGACAACCAATATGTGTTCGGCTTCCGCGAGTTCATCATCCCGGTCGCCTCGCTGTTCTTCTACAATTGGGACGTCATGCGCTCGACCGGGAAATTCCTCGGCGTGACCAGCCTGGGCAAGGTCGAGAACAAGCCGGCCGGCGCTCACATCGAGAAGAAATCCAGAACCGTCTACGACGAAGGCAAGGCGCCGGTCTGACCGCGCGGGAGAACGCGATGAACAAGAACTACGAAGCGATCAAGGCCCATTACGCCGGTTCCGATGCCAAGGACCTATCTGCGATGATGGCGCCAATCACCAGCCGCACCGCCTGGACCGAAATGGCGGGCTTCCCCTATGCCGGCACCTATGTCGGCCCCGACGCCATCATAGCGGGGGTCTTCAAGCGCATCGGCGAGGAGTGGGACGGCTACACGCTGAAGCTCGAAAGACTGGTCGACGGCGGCGCCACCATCGTCGGCATCGGCACCTATTCGGGCACCTACAGGAAGACCGGCAAGCAAATGTCGGCGCGCGTCGTCCATGTCTGGGAGATGGACGACGGTAAAGCCGTGAGTTTCGAGCAGTTCACCGATACCAGGCTGGTCGCGGCAGCGACGGTCTGAGGCATGCGGGCGGGCGCCGATGCGTCCGGCCGATGAAACAACCTGGGAGGATGCAATGGGAAACAATCTGAAGGCAATGCTGGCGGGCCTGGTGCTGTCGACCGCACTTGCGGCCGGCGGCACAGGGGTCGCGAATGCCGCCGGCGACGAGATCGTCATCGGCGCTCCGATCTCCTTGACCGGGCCGCTGGCCGGCGACGGCAAGGAGCAGAAATGGGCCTATGAGCAAGCGGTGGCCGACATCAACAAGGCCGGCGGCATCATGCTCAAGTCGGCCGGCAAGAAGCTGCCGGTGCGCCTCGTCGTCGCCGACGACGAAAGCTCGGAAGGCAAGGTCGCCTCGGCGCTGGAAAACCTCATCAAGGTGCAGAAGGTCGACGCGCTGCTATCGACCCATTCCGGGCCGATGAACATCGCCGGTGCCATCGTCGCCGAGAAATACAAGAAGTTCTACATGATCACGACGGCGTTCCCGTTCGAGTGGCAGCCGTTGAAGCTCAAATACTCGGCCCTCTTCTTCTTCCACCCGGGGCCGGGCGCCGAGGTGCCATTCGAGATCTGGAACAAGCTGCCGGCCAATGAGAAGCCGAAGAACCCGGCACTTGTCACCGAGGATTCGCCCGACGGCAAGGGCTTTGGCGGCGCCTTCGAGGCGGCGGCCAAGAAATATGGCTACACTTTCGCGGTCGATGATCCCTGGGCGATCGGGGCCACCGACTATTCGGCGCTGATCACCAAGCTCAAGGCCGCCAATGTCGACGCCATGCTGGTGTTCGGCTCGCCGGCCGACACGGTGACGCTGCTGCGCCAGATGAAGGAGCTCGGCTTCTCCGTGCCTTATCTGCATGGCTGGAAAGGCACCTGGACGGGCGAGTTCCACGAAGCGCTCGGAGCGGATTCGGACTACATCATGACCGACGGTTTCTGGTCGTCGAGCTATCCCTATCGCGGCGCCAAGGAACTCGGCGATCGCTACGAGGCCGAATTCAACAAGGACTCCGTCACAGTCGGCGCCTTCTACGCTAATGCGCAGGTGCTGGCGCAGGCGATCGAAAAGGCGGGAACCACCGATGCCGCCGCGCTGCATGACGCGGTCTTCAACCAGGAATTCAAGGACACCGTCGTCGGCGATCTCAAATTCGACCAGACCGGCTTTGCGCTGATCCCCAGCGTTGCCACGCAATGGTGGCAAGGCAAGCACCAGCTGATCTTCCCGAATGGCAACTGGACCTACAAGCCGGCGCCGGCCTGGGACAAGCGCTGAGCGGCGAGGGCACGGGCTCCGACGTTGCCGCCTGCCCTTCTCCCCGTCCTACTCGGGGAGAAGGCCGGCAGGGCGATGAGGGCGGCGCTGACCTCGATAGATTGCGCGGATAGCTTCCCCTCGAGAAACGGAAACACACGATGCAGCCTGACGAAACCTTGCTTCGCCTCGAGGCGATCCAGAAGCGGTTCGGCGGGCTTGTCGTGCTCAACAACATCGACATCGCCGTCGGAGCCAATGAGCTGATCGGGCTGATCGGTCCCAACGGCGCCGGCAAGTCGACACTGTTCAACGTAATTACCGCGCTCTACACCCCAACCCAGGGCCGTATCCGCTTCCGTGGCGAGGACATCACCGGCACGGCCCCGCATCGCATCTGCCGGCTCGGCATTGCCCGCACCTTCCAGCTGGTGCGCACGTTCCTGACCATGACGGCCTTCGAGAACATCATGGTAGGTGCCGTCTATGGCTCGGGCGGCCGCGTCAAGCATGCGACGGCAGCCGCCGAGGAGGCACTTGAACTGGTCGGGTTGACCGCCAAGCGCGATGTCCGCACCGCGCATATGACGTTGTCCGACCGGCGGCTGCTGGAGATCGCGCGAGCCGTTGCCTCCAGCCCGGGGCTGCTGTTGCTGGACGAACCGATGGCGGGGCTGAACCCGACCGAGATCCAGCGCACGGTCGATGTCATTCGCCGCGTGCGCACAGACAAGGGGGTCTCGATCCTGTGGGTAGAGCACAAGGTCGATGCCATCATGAAGGTATGCAGCCGGGTGATCGTGCTGGACCATGGCGAGAAGATCGCCGACGGCACGCCGCGCGAGATCGTCGCCAACCGCAAAGTGATAGAGGCCTATCTTGGCGAACCGGCTGCTTGACGTCACCAATCTGGAAGTCGCCTATGGCGACGTCGGAGCGCTGTGGGGCGTGTCGATCCACGTCGACGCCGGCAGCATCGTCGCCATTGTCGGCGCCAACGGCGCGGGCAAGACGACGCTGCTGAAGACCATCTCCGGTCTGCTGAAGCCGAAGCGCGGCGAGATCTTCCTCTCCGGCGCGCCGCTGGCCGGCAAGGCGCCGGAGGAGATCGCGGCGATGGGCATCGCGCATGTACCGGAAGGGCGCGGCCTGTTCCGGCAGATGACCGTGCTGGAAAACCTCGAGCTCGGCGCCTTCCAACCCAAGGTGCGGAAGCGCTTCAAGCAGTCGCTGGAGAAAGCCTACACGCTGTTTCCGCGGCTAAAGGAGCGGGCAGGGCAGAAGGCCGGTTCGCTCTCCGGCGGCGAGCAGCAGATGCTGGCGATCGCGCGCGCCACCATGTCGGACCCGTCGCTGCTCATCCTCGATGAGCCGTCGCTGGGGCTCAGCCCGATCGTGGTGCAGCAGATGTTCGCGCTGATCGAGACCTTGCACAAGCAGGGCGTCACCATCCTCCTGGTCGAGCAGAACATCCATCAGGCACTGAAGGTCGCCGACTATGCCTTCGTGCTGAAAACCGGCGAGCTTGCCATGCAAGGCACTGGTGCCGAGCTCATCGCCGATCCCGAAATCCAGAAGGCCTATATGGGCGTCTTGGAGGTGCAATGATGCAGAACATTCCGCCTCCCGAAATCCTGCTGCAGCTGTCGCTCAACGGCGCGCTGGGCGGCGCCATGTACGGCGTTGCGGCGGTGGGCCTCAGCCTCATCTTCGGCACCATGCGGCTGATCTTTCTGGCGCAGGGCGCGATGATCATCCTGTCCGCCTATTTCGTACGGGCGCTGTTCTACGGCGTCGGCATCGACCCTTTCGCGTCGCTGCTGATCGTCGTGCCCGTCGGGCTCGTCGTCGGCTGGCTGGTCTACCAAGGCCTGTTTCGCCGCGCGGCGGCAGCGGAGGACCGCAACATCTCACTCTTGATCGCGGTCGGTCTGATGTTCCTGATCCAGAACCTGATGACGGTTATCTGGGGCGGCAACACCGCGGCCATCGTCACCTCCTACACGGCGAGCGGCATCGAGATTTTGGGCGTGCGCACCTCCTTCACCCGCTCGATGGGCTTCGTGATTGCGCTCGCCGGTACCGGCCTGGTGGTGCTATTCCTGCGCAAGACATTGGTTGGTAAGGCGGTGCGCGCGGCCTCCGAGGACATGGAGGCGGCGACGCTGATGGGCATCAGCCCGCACCGCGTCAACGCCGTCGCCTTCGCGATCGGCATCGGACTCGCCGGAGCGGCCGGCGTCGCGGTGGCGACGACTTTCCCGTTCAACCCGTTCGCCGGCTTCATCTTCAGCCTCAAGGCGCTGGTGGCGCTGGCGCTGGGCGGGATCGGCAATGTCGCGGGCGCACTTGCCGGCGGCATCATCCTCGGCCTGATCGAAGCCTATGTGCAGTATTTCATCTCGGGCGGCTGGACCAACGCTATCGCCTACGGCGTGTTCCTGGCGGTGCTGATGTTCAAGCCGGAAGGCCTGTTCAGCCGGCCCTACAAGAAGGCTTGAGCGTCATGATGATGAAAGCCTTGCCGGAACAATTCTGGATTGGGATCGCAATTGCCGTGGTCGCTGCCCTCGCGCTGGTGCCGCTCCTGCCCGGCGCGATCGATTCTTACGCCTTCTCGTTCCTGTTCTTCGTTTTCATCTACGCCACTATGGCGCAAGGCTGGAACCTCGTTGCCGGCTTCGGCGGCCAGATCAGCCTCGGCAACCATGCCTTCTTCGGGCTCGGCGCCTACACCACCGCCATTCTGTGGAGCGGCAATTATCTCTGGGGCACGTTCTATGACGCCTATCCGCGGATCTACTATTTCGACCCGGTGACGATGATGCTGGGCGGGCTGGTCGCGGCCGTCGCCGCCATCATCATCGGCCTGCCGCTGCTGTCAAAGCTGCGCGGCGACTATTTCGCGCTCGGCACGCTCGGCTTCGGCGAGATCATCAAGGTGATGTTCATCAATGGCGGTGATTTCACCGGCGGCGCCTTCGGCGTCGTGGCGCCCGCCGGCACCTTCGATACGCTCTTGCCGCACTATCTGGTCGGGCTCGGCCTGATGGTGGGCACGGCGCTTGCCATCCGCTTGCTGATGCGCTCGCGCTACGGCCTGGCGCTGATCGCCGTGCGCGACGACGAGATGGCGGCTTCGGCCAACGGCATCGATACGCTGAGGATCAAGGTCGCCGCCTTTGCTGGCAGCGCCTTCATCGCCGGCGTCGCCGGCAGCCTCTATACCTACTACATCTTCCATGTCGGCCCGGACTCCGTCTTCGACCTCGACTGGATGCTTTTGCCGCTGATGATGACGGTGGTCGGCGGCACCGGCACCCTGCTCGGCCCGATCCTCGGCGCCTTCGTCATGTACGCGGTGTTCGACCTGGCGCGCATCGTGGTGCCGGATTACCACCCGGTGATTTCGGGGCTGACCATCATCTTGGCGATGCTGTTCTTGCCGAAGGGGCTGATGCGGAGTTTTGCGGGCAGGGCGCGGACGGCTTGAGGTCTGGGTACAGCCCTGTTGAAGCGTCAGCGCTGCAAGTCGGGAGTGAGAGCCCTCGAAAAATTATGGAAGGTGAGGATACAATGTGCCTCATACGGGCGCAAAACAATTTGCTGTATCCGATAAAGGTACGGCTAACAGCACCTTCCTAATGCACCACCATACGCACTCGCTCCCGCAAATCTCTCGGCGCCACGTCATACTTGCTTCTGAACGCCCGCGAAAAATGTGCGCTCGAATTGAACCCGCAGGCAAACGCGATTTCCGAGATGGAGGCTGAGGCGCGGGCGGGCGACAGCAGCTCCTGCTTGCTGCGCTCCAGCCGCCTATCCCACACGAACCGCTCCAGTGTGGTGCCTTCGCCTTCGAAGGCGCGGTGCAGATAGCGGCGGGAGCAGCCCATGTGGCGGGCTATGTCCTCGGCCGACAGGTTTGAGCGCGCCAGGTTGGCGTCGATATAGGCGACGATGCGTTCGCGCAGCGCTTCCAGCGGCGAGCGGCGGAAGTCCGGCGCCGTCGGCTTTGCCTGGATCAGTCCGTTGACGAGTTGTATCAAGCTTTCTCCGACACGGCGGCAGCCGGCCTCGTCGAGCTTGTGAGCGGTGCCGATCGCCATCTGCATCAGACCGGAAACGATATGGGTGAGGCTGTCGTCGTTGCCGGGCAACGGCACCGGCGCCGAGAGCCGCGCCAGCGTCCCGTCGCCGAAGGTCGAGCGCGGCACCTGCAGGATGAGCTGGTCAACATCCGACAGGTTTTGCAGCGAATAGCTGCGCATTGGATCATAGATGATCGCAGCGCGTGGGCCGAGATCGACCGCGACCTCCTGCTGCTCGAAGCGGCTGTGACCGCTGAGCTGCATCAGGATCTTGATCGCGTCGGGATCGAAGCTGCGCCAGAAGGTACGGTCGCTGACGACCAGATGCGACTTGGCCTTGATCTCGGAAAGCCGGCAGGAGCCGAGATGCACGGAAACGAGCTTCGGCAGCGACGGCGCCTCGCCGCGTGAGAAACGCTGGGTGATCGGGCCGAACAGCATCCGCGACGCAGATAGGAAAGCCTCGCCGTCGGCGACGCTCACGTGGTGGGCGATCATAGTCTCCTCCACATTCTCGTTGTTCCCGTCTTGTCGCGGGATTGTGACGCAGCGGCAGCGCCACGTCATCCTTAACATGATAAGCATCTTTGCCGCAACGGCGGAGGTGCTTCACGCCGCGCCGGACGAAGTCGGCCGGCATCCTGGTGTCCGCGTTACTGAAGGGCCCCATGCCGCTGCCGTGCGGAAAGGCCCGATCTTGCGGTCGAGCCGTTTCAAAGGCCGGTACCCGGTCGCCGTCGGCGAGATAGCCGTGCACGTCGGCGCGATAGCCGGTCCGCTCGGTGGCCAAGCACTGGAAGACACATTCATCAGGGCGTCCATGCCGGCACAGGGAAGGCGTTCCGCCTCGGTCTATTCGACTTCGGACGCGCGAGCACGGCGAGCAGATCGCCGCCGTTCTCCTCGGAGGACCTTCATAGGTCCTCCGGATCAGATCGAATTGGCGCTCATCTCAGCCCCACTTCATCTCGCCCTTCGCGACCTTCGAGCCGATGTCGAGGGCGACGCCCATGCCGAGGCCTGGGAAGCGGGCCTCCATCGCGCTCTTCAGCGCCGCGGCGTCCGCGGCCTTGGCGAGTTCCTGCTCGAAGGCCAGAAGATAGGTCTTGGTGTATTCGACAGCGGAGATGTCGACCGGCGACTCAGGCGTCATGTGCCCCGGCACGACGACGGTCGGCTTGCGCGCTGCGATCTTGTCGAGATTGGCAATCCAGGCCGCGCGTGATTCCCTGGTCGGGGTGTCGGCGGTCCAAACATGAACGCCGGCGAAGACCAGGACGCCGCCAAACACCGCGTTCAGCGAGGGCGCCCAGAGATAGCGGCGATTAGCGAGGCCCTCGGCGGCGACGAACTCCACCGTCTCACCATCCACAGTCAGTGACGGACCGTCAAACGCATCGGGCAGGACGATGTCGGCCAGCGTCTGCGGACCGTTCTCCTTCAGTTGGGGTCCCCATACATCGAGCTTCTTCTTGACCGACGCCTTGATCGCGGCAACCGTGTCCGAGGCGGCGACGACCTTGGCCTCGGGGAATGCCTCACGCACCGGCTTCAGGCCGAAATAGTAGTCCGGGTCCGACTGGCTGACATAGATCGTGGTCAGTTTCTTGCCGCTGGCCTTGATCTCTCCGGCCAGCGCGCGGCCGTCCGGATAGGTGAAGCCGCCGTCGATCAGCAGCGCCTCGGTGGCACCGGAAAGCAGGACGGGGGCGCGGAAAAAACCGTTTGGGCCGGCCGGGAAATGCTTCCAGGCAAGTCCGGTTCCAGCCGCACGGCCGATATCGTCAGGGGCGAAGACGGCAGCGGCGCTGATGGCAAATGTGGTTTTCATGACTTGTCTCCTCGTAAGCATGTGGGTGTCCTCTCGGATTGGATGGCGCTGAAGAAATCGGGCTGCGCGCGATATTGAGATCGAGTCGGCCGGGTCCAGCCGCCGGATAAATTCAGGAAGCTCAGATAGGGCCGAGTGATCGTGGTGTGGACGATACCGTTCTCGCAGTCCCCGACATGGACCCACGGTCGTACCGGCAACCTCGGTCCAGACCATGAACATCCCTGGCCGAACTTCCAGCGCCCGGTCGCGGACGGCCTTTACCTTGGCGAATTTGACCGCCTCCGCGGGGGCAAGCGCATGAAGGCACCTCGGTATCGAACTGCAGATGGAAGGCGAGGTCGCCGAAGCGAGCCTCGTAGACGTGGCCCATTGCGGGAAAAGCCTCGATCGTCACTCTGCTTTTCCTCCTGCGCGGACCCGGTTGCCCGACGCACAGAAGGATGGACCGTTTCGATTGGACGATAAATATCGATGAATTGGATTCAATGTGAGGTATAAGCGCACAATCGGAGCAGGCGAGCATGGAAGCAATCAACCTCAACAGACTGGCGTACTTCGCGGCCGTGGTGGACATGGGCTCGTTCACTCGCGCGGCCGATCGGCTAGGCGTCAACAAGACAGTCGTCAGTCAACAGGTTGCGCGGCTTGAAGCGGAATTGAAGACAAGCCTGCTGCTGCGCACGACGCGCAGGGTCGAGCCGACCGAGGCAGGCCGGCAGCTTCACGCGCGATGCGTGATGATCCTGAGCGAGGCAGAAGAGGCCTTCGCCGAACTTGCCCAGACCAATGCTCAGCCGTTGGGCGTACTGCGGATCACCGCGTCCAACGATTACGGCGCGATCACCGTCGCGCCACTGGCAGCCGAGTTCTGTCGAATCTATCCGGCATGCCGGGTCGATCTCATCCTCTCGGACGCCAGGATGGATCTGGTCGCCAACCAGATCGACCTTTCGATTCGCGTAGGTTGGCTTACCGACTCCAGCCTGCAGGCGCGCCGGATCAGCTCATTCCGGCAATTTCTGGTCGCCGCGCCCGACATAGCCGGAGACTTGTCCCCGAGCGAGCCCGAGGAACTGTCCGGCCTCCCCTTTGTCGCGAATGTCGCGCTGAAGGAGCCGCTGGTGTGGCGGTTTACCCGGGGGGATCATGAACTGCGGACAGTCCGCATGAAGCCCGGCATGACGATCAACAGCACCCCGGCCGTGCTGGAGGCAACCCTAGCGGGCGCCGGTATGTCGATCCTTCCCGATTTTCTTGTCGGCGATCATATGGCGGCTGGCCGGCTGGTGCCGATTCTGCCTGCCTGGACGCTGCCTACCGGCGGCATCCACGCCGTGTATCCGGCCGGCCGATTCCGCCCGCCCAAGGTTGCACGGTTCGTCGAGATGCTTTCTCAGAACGGCAGGCAGCGGCCTCGAAACCTCTTCCGCAACGGCTGATGTCTGCTCGCGGGCGTCGTCTCGCCACCGTGTACAGCGAAGTCGCCCCGAGTTCCTCTTTCGAGAAAGTCCGTCCAACGCCCTGAGCGTGTTCCGACCAGCCGGTCGAACCGATCGGAAACTGATCTTTGGGCAGCAGAAATCTGACCGCCGGCTATATGAGCCGCTCGCGGCATTGCGCGAGCGTCTTCGCTCTGCGGATATCCGGGCGGAGGGCAGCCGCTCGTTCCGCCCGATTTTGCGAGATTATGGCGCAAGGGCATGCCCGATGCATCCGTCGCGGAGATGCAAGGCTAAGGTTCGCCGGTGAGACGCGCCGTGATCAACCGTGCTGCCTTGATTGCTGCCCTGCCCTGTGTGGCTGCGGTCGCGTCGTCGACGCGTGAGACGGGCGAAGCCACCGCCAAGGTGCCGATCGGCTGGCCGTCAGCGCCGAGGATCGCCGCGGCGATGCTGTGCACGCCTTCCTCATAGCCCTGTGCGCTGCGAGAGTAACCGCGCGTGGCGGCAAGCCGTATCGCCTCCACAACCTTGTCCGGCCGCGTCACCGTATGCCGGGTGAACACCTGCAGCGGCTTTTTGAAATAGGCGCCGACCACATCCGGGCTTGAAGCGGCCAGGAAGGCGACGCCGGACGCTGTGCCGTGCAGCGGCAGCACCTGGCCAACATCGACATTGACGCGGTTGGCCTTGGTGGAAAGCTCAACATGGACGGTCAGCAGCGCCCCGGCGCTGAATTCCGACAGATGCACGGTCTCGCCGGTTTCGAGCGAAAGCTCTCGCGCCACAGGCGCCGCGACGCGGACGAAGGGGAAATGTGCGTCGCGAATGCGGGCCAGCCGCGACAGGCCGGCGCCCAGCCGGTAGCGGCGACCCTTCGGCTCCTGCTCGATCAGCCGGTGGTTGGAAAGCGCTAGCAGCAGGCGCCTTGCGGCGGCTTTGTCGAGACCGGCCTTGCGGGCGAGGTCGGAGAGGCCGATCTCCGGTTCACCCACCGTGAACAGCTCCAGCAGCGAAACCGCCTTGCCGACTGTGCTCATTATCGATTCTCCGAGATACTTCGCGTGTGAATTAACTTGACAGCAGCCGACCCGCCTTGCAGTCTATAACATACAAAATGCTGGTTCAAATAGTGAACCAGATTGGAACGCGCGCGCCCCAAAATAATCGCGCGGCAGGGAGAGTTAAGCGCTGTGATGGCTGCCAGCAGAAGCGATTCGCATTCAACGACCATTGGTGAGCTGCTCGACCGCGAGCAGGCGCGCTTCAGTGACACGCATCCGCGCTCAGCGGCGGCCTGGGAAGAGGGCAAGCAGCGTTTCCTCTATGGCGGACCCTCGCACTGGATGCGGCGCTGGGCCGGCGGCTTCCCGGTTTATGCCGCGTCGGCCAGCGGCGCCCATATAAGAGACATCGACGGTCACGACTATGTCGACTTCGCCCTTGGCGACACTGGCGGCATGTGCGGCCACGCGCCGGAGGCGGTGACTTGCGCCGCACTGCGCCAGTTGCAGAACGGCACAACGATGATGCTGCCCACGGAGGACAGCCTGTGGGTTGGCACTGAGCTGCATCGTCGCTTCGGACTGCCCTACTGGACGCTGACCACCTCGGCCACCGACGCCAATCGCGGCGCCATCCGCATCGCCCGCATGATCACCGGCCGCGACAAGGTGCTGGTTTTTTCCGGCTGCTATCACGGCAGCGTCGAGGAAGCGCATGTCGAGATCCGCGACGGCCGTGTCGGCCTGCGTAACATGATCCATCCCAACGGTGTCGACCATTCGGCCGTATCGAGGGTGGTCGAGTTCAACGATGTCGCTGCGCTCGAAACGGCACTCTCGGCTGGCGACGTCGCCTGCGTGCTGACCGAGCCGCTGATGACCAATTTCGGCATGATCCCGGTCGCCGACGGCTTTCATGACGCCCTGCGCGAGATCACCCGCCGCACCGGCACGGTCTTGATCATTGACGAGACGCATACGATCTCCAGCGGACCCGGCGGTTATTCGTCCGAGCATGGGCTGGAGCCGGACATTCTGGTCGCCGGGAAGGCCATCGCCGGCGGCATTCCGGCCGGCATCTTCGGCGTCTCGCAGGCGATCGCCGAGCGGTTGTGGGCCATCGTGCCGATGGTCAATCCGCGCGTGCGCCAGTCGGCGCATCTCGGCATCGGCGGCACGCTGGCCGGCAACGCACTCACCGTAGCCACGATGCGCGCTGTGCTGGAAGAGGTGCTCACGCCCGCCAACTTCGAAATCATGATCGGCAGAGCCTCGCGGCTGGCGGAGATGGCACGTGGCATCATAAACGCCAATAAGTTGCCGTGGCATGTGACGCAGATCGGCGCCCGCGCCGAGATCATGTTCATGCCCGATCCGCCGCGGAACGGCGCCGACGTCATCGCCGGCCGGCGCGGCGATCTCGAGACGCTGCTGCACGCCTTCTACATGAACGAGGGCATATTGGTGACGCCCTTCCACACCATGTTCCTGATGTGTCCGGCGACGACCGAGGCCGATGTCGACCGCCACGCCGAGGTCTTCACCCGTTTCATTGATCTCGTGCGTGGCGCCGGAGTCGTCTGAGCGATGGCGAAACCATTCGATCTCAGCGGCAAGGTGGCGCTGGTGACCGGCGGCGGACGCGGCATCGGTGCTGCGATCGTGACCCGCTTCGCCGAGGCCGGTGCTAGTGTCGTCATCGCCAATCGAACGTTCGATATGGCAAAAGCGCTGACCGCCGAATTGTCCGCCCGCAAGCTGGATGTTCGTGCGGTTCCGCTTGCTGGGCTCGACCGCGCCAGGCTGCACGCACTGGTCGGCGACATTGTACGTCAGGCGAGCCGGCTCGACATCGTCGTCCACAATGCCGGCGGCTGTCCCTGGGCCTCGATTGAGGATCTTGACGAGGACAAGCTCGATGAAGCGCTGGCGCTTAACCTCAAGCCTTGCTTCTGGCTGGCGCAGGCAGCAGTTCCGGTGATGCGCAAGAACGGCTTCGGCCGCATCCTTGTCACCTCTTCAGTGTCGGCGCGCTTGGCGATGGCCGGCGGCGCGCATTACTCGGCCGCCAAGGCCGGCGTCAACGCCTTCATTCGGGGTGCCGCCTTCGAATTCGCGCGCGACGGCATTACCGTCAACGGTGTCGAGCCGGGCTTCATAGCCAAGCCGGGTAGGGGCACGATGAGCGCGCCGGAAGTTGCCGGGCGCCTCGGCCAACACATCCCCGTTGGCCATCTCGGCGAGGCGGACGACATTGCCTATGCCATGCTCTACCTCGCCTCGGAGCAGGCCAAATACACCACCGGCCAGACGATCGTCGTCGACGGCGGCTCAACGCTGCCGGAAACCGGCTTCGCCGTCGAGCGCCATTGGGGGCTGACATGAGCCGATGCCTCGAAGGCCGCAAGGCGCTGATCACCGGTGCTGCCACCGGAATGGGCCGCGCCACTGCCGAATTGTTCGGCCGGCACGGCGCCGAAGTCATCGCCTTCGGCCTCGGCGGTGAGGGACTGGACGGCGCCGTCAAGGCGAGCGGCGGTGCCGCCGTGCTCGGCGACATCACTAGCGCAGACGATGTCGCACGTGCTATCGACGCCTGCGGCGGGTGTCTTGATATCGTCGTTAACGCCGCCGGAGTGATGATCCTCGACGAGCCGGAGAGCCTGAGCGATGAGACCTGGGCGCGCAGCTTTGCGGTCAATGTGACGGGCGCCATGATGGTCTGCCGCGCCGCACTGCCGCTCATGAAAAAGCGCGGCGGCGCGATCGTCAACATCGCCTCCGTCGGCGCCTTCAACGCCAGCGGCCAAAATGCCGCCTATTCGGCTAGCAAGGCAGCACTCGTCTCCTACACCCGCTCGCTCGCCTTTGCACATGGCCCCGACGGCATCCGCGCCAACGCGTTGGCGCCTGGCTGGGTGCGCACGCCGATGAGCGTCTACGAAATGGAAGTGGCGGCAGCGGCCAACGGCTCGACGCCCGACGAGGAGTTCACCGCGCTCACCGGCCGTATTGCGCTCAGGCGTGTTGCCGAGCCGTCCGAGATCGCCAACTGCTGTCTGTTCCTGGCTTCCGATGCCGCCTCCTTCGTCACCGGCGCTGTGCTCGTCGCCGACGGCGGCGGCCGTGCACCAACGCAAAACAGGGCAGTGTGATGCGACCTGACCAGTGAGGCTCGTCACAGGCGAATGGCCAGGATACTGGCGCTCTGATAAGCGGCGCCACTTGTCTCACGCTGCTGCCTCTACCGACATTCAGATAGGGAAGACCGCGTTGATTTGCCCCGCCGCGCTTTTGGCTGCAATTCAGGCAGCCACGATGGCGCCAACGGTCGAACAGGCCAGGACTTGCTTTACACCCGCGTTCATAAACACTCAGAACGCGCGGCGATGGCAGGAATGGTCGATATGGTCGCGCGGATTGCCGTGCGAATACATGCACAACGCGCGTTTCGCTTTGCCTTCCGCGGTAATCGAGGCATCTGAACAGAAAGCATATCCGACAATATTGCCGCGGACTGCCTTCCGGACGCCCACATAGGTGAACAAGTACGCTCCCGTGGTGAACCCGACCCAAAGCGCTTCTCCCACTGGCGAAGAGACTGCACCATCAAGGTCCGGTGTCAAACACCCAGTTTCGAACCGGCTCTCAGACCGCCTGCTGCTTGAGCCGCATGTTCTCGCGGTACAGGCTGATGTGGTCCTTGAAAATACCGCCTACATAATCCTGGAAGGTCGGCAGCGTCGCGATGTCGATGGCGGCGCCCTTGGCAAACCAGGCGATGATCTCGTCGGATTCCGTCATATACTGTCCCGGCGTTAGCTCGACAGTTGGAAAGCCGACCTTGGGCAGGTGCGCGGCGAGCTTCTCTGTGATCTGGCACTTCTCTTTGCTGCCCTGTTCGACCAGCCGGATGTCGACCTGGTCGAGCAGTCTCGCCTCAAGCAGGAACACGCGAACCTTCATGCAGAACGGGCAGCCATGGAGCAGGTAGACGATGGGCTTGAACACGGTATTGGTCATGGCAAATGCCTTTTGCCGGATGCACTGCGGGTTGGCCGTGGGGCGGCTATGCGCGCTCGAATATGCCGCCGCATGACCCCGTTCGGCCGCCGGCGTTGCAAGCGCACCGGCAGGCCGATATTCAGACATGCGGAATGATCAAGCCAAAACAGCGATTTCCGCTGCGAAGTCGCGATAGGAGCGCAGCGGGCGACCCAGCATGCCGGTCAATCGATCAACATCCCCTGCCTCAGGGACCATGCCAACCACAAGGAAGCGCTCGGCCATGAGACGCATGTCGAGCGCCATCCAGCTCGGTGCGTAATTTCGGAGGTTTTGCTCGAACCCAGCGGTATCGTCGCCGCCATAGTGGATCGTCCGCCCAAGAACATTCGACCAGATGGCGGCGACATCGGCACCGGTCAGCGTGTCGGGACCAACGACATTGATCCGCTTGAGAGGAAGCGGCTCGCTTGCCTGCTCACGGCGAACCAGCTCGATGGCTGCGATCTCACCGAGATCGCGCGCGTCGACCATCGCGATGCCTTTGTCACCGATCGGCATCGGATAGACACCGTGACCGAGCACCACGTCCTTCACCGAATAGTCGTTGTTGATGAAGTATGCAGGCCGCAGGATGGTGGCGTTGAAGCCCAGCTGCTCCAGCATGCGTTCGACACTGAACTTACCGGCGAAATGCGGCACGTTCACGTAGATGTCGCTGTGAAGCACGGACAGATAGACGATCCGCTTGATCCCGGCCTCATGGGCCAGATTGAGGGCGATCAGCGCCTGGGTAAACTCGTCGGGCACCACGGCGTTGAGCAAGAACAGGGTGGACACGCCCGAGAAGGCCGTGCGCAGCGCATCGACGTCAAGCAGATCGCCTTCGGCGAGGGCAACGGCGGCTGGTAAATTGGCCTTCGAGGGATCGCGGACGAGCGCGCGCACATTAGCGCCGCGCTTGATGAGCTGATCGACGACATTGCGGCCGACGGTTCCGGTTGCACCGGTGACGAGGATAGTCATGTGGTCACTCCTGCTTTTATCAGATCGTTAGCGCTATTTAGGAGTCCACAAACGCACCGGAAGCTGCCATTTGTAGACACCCTGTCTCACTGGTGGAACACATGGACCTGCTCGCCCTAGCCGACTTCAATCTGGTTGCACGTCATGGTGGATTCGGGCGAGCCGCGCGCGCCACAGGGCGCCCCAAGGCGACGCTCTCGCGGCGCGCCGCAGAACTGGAGAATAGCTTGGGCCTACGCTTGTTCGAGCGCGGGGCGCGTGCCCTGAAGCTCACGCAGGAGGGAAAGGACCTGCATGAGCGAACCAGTCGCTTGCTGACGGAAGTGGAGGAGACGGCCGCAGCGATTGCGTCGGGAGACCGGGAACCGCGTGGAAATTTGCGGATCAGTGCACCGTTGCTCTTCTCTCAACTTGCGATGGGTAAGCTGGCGGCAGGCTTCTCGCTCAAATATCCCGACGTTATCCTTGAAGTCACGACCGAAGACCGTGCAGTCGACATGGTCGAAGAAGGGTATGACCTGGCCATTCGCGTCAATCCGCGTTCCGATGAAAGCCTGGTGGGACGGGTCTTCATGCGTGATCGGCTTGTGATCGTGGCGAGCCCGCAAGTGGCGAGACCGCGAGACGGAGACGCCGCTCCCGCTGTCGTGCGGAGCTCGGACAGAGGACTCTCGTTGTGGAATATCAAACCGGACACGGGGCCGACGACGATCGCGTTCACCCCGGTGCTCAGCCTGTCGTCGCTCATCATGGTTCGCGATGCGGTCGTCATGGGCGTGGGTGCGGCACGGTTGCCGGTATCGCTCGTGAGTCATGATCTGGCCGCCGGCACATTGGTGCATTGGGGGGACGTGGATGGTCCGGATACGGCCCTGTGGACGCTCTACCCGTCGCGGCGCCTGTTGAATGCCCGCGTTTCCGCCTTTCTCGACCATCTGAGAGGAGCGTTCCCAAAAGGAACTCCCGACGAATTGGCAGCGTTCATTCGGATTTGAAGCCGCCACGGTTACCTTCTGTCGGCCAACGCCATCACCCACGTCGCGGGCCAGCTTGATCCAATAACGCAAGCGACGACCGCCAGAAGGTGGCTGCTGCAGTCCGATGAACTACAGCAGCCGACGCATCAGCCCGCAAGCCGCGGATAGTCCGTGTAGCCGGCCGCGCCACCGCCATAGAAGGTGGATGGATCGGGCTCGTTGACGGGCGCGCCCAACCGTAGACGCTCGACGAAGTCGGGATTGGCCAAAGCCCAACGGCCGATCGAGGTCATGTCTGCCTGGCCCGAGACGATGTCCTGGTCCAGGGCTTCGCGTGTGCGGCCAAGCCGCAGCACCATCAGGGTCGTGGGCCACGCACGGCGGATGTCGGCGAGGAACTCGTCGCCCCCGCCATACATCAGATGGAGATAGGCCAGTTTCAGTGGTGCCAGCGCGGCGACCAGTTCGCGATAGAGCGCAGGACTCTCCGGACCTTCATCAAGCCCGCCCAAAGGCAGGCCTGGCGAAAGGCGGATAGCGGTGCGATCGGCGCCGATCTCATCGGCGACAGCCTGCGCCACTTCGACGGCGAACCGAATGCGGTTAGCGATCGGCCCGCCATAGGCGTCGGTCCGGTGATTGGCGTTCGGCGCAAAGAACTGATGGACGATATAGCCGTTGGCGCCGTGAATCTCGACGCCGTCGGCGCCGGCATCGATAGCCAGCCGCGCGGCCCGCCGGAAGTCCTGCACCGTGGCGGCGACTTCCTCGGTCGTCAGCGCGCGCGGCTCGGGGATGGGCTGCATGCCGCTCGCAGTGAACATCTGCTCACCGGGCGCGACGGCCGATGGGGCGACGGGCTGACGGTGATGCGGCGTGTTGTCCGGGTGCGACATGCGGCCGACATGCATGAGCTGCAGGAAGATCTTCGCGCCTTTTGCGTGAACCGCATCGGTGACCTTGCGCCAGCCGGCGACATGTTCGGGTGCGTGGATCCCCGGCGTCGCGAAATAGCCCTGGCCATCGGCCGAGGGTTGCACACCCTCGGTTATCAGCAGGCCAAGGGAGGCGCGCTGGGCGTAGTATTCAGCGGCGTGCTCGCCCGGTACGCCGTTGAACTCGGCACGGCTGCGAGTCATCGGGGCCAAGGCCAGGCGGTGAGGCAGGTCCATTTGGCCCACGCGGACCGGACTCCAGATAGTCGTCATGATAAACTCCTTGAAAGTTGAAAACTTGGTGATCAGCGGGTGAAGTCAGCGACGATCTTGCCGGGTGCGTGGCCGGTGCGATTGCGCTCGATTGCGGAAGCCAAATCATCGAAGCCCGCCACGTCGGCGATCGTCGATCGCAGGGCGCCGATCGCGACCTGCTGGGCGATCGCGGTCAGGCGCGCTGTGTCGGGCCTGTTCGATAAAAAGACGCCGCGGCGGCCTGGCGGCGTACGTGATGCGAGGTCCGTGGCGGCGATGCTTACGAGAAGGCCATCGGGCGACAGGACTGCCCAGGAGCGGTTCACGACCTCACCGCCGACGAGGTCGACGACGAAATCGATGTCGCGCGCAAGCAGCTCGAAGTTCTGCTGCCGATAGTCGATCACCTCGTCCGCGCCGAGCGCCCGGACATGTGGCAGGCTATTGGTCGAGGCCGTGGCAAAGACCGTCGCTCCGGCCGCCTTGGCGAACTGGACGGCAAAGCCGCCCACGCCGCCGGCTGCGCCATGGATCAGCACCCGCCGTCCGGAGAGGTCGAAATCCGCCGCCTGAATGACATGCCAGGCTGTTATCGCCGCGACCGGAATGGCCGCCGCCTCCACGTCGGACAGTGATGCCGGCGTCAGGACGAGCTTCTCGGCGTTGATGACCAGATGGTCGGCGTAGGCTCCGACGCCACCGAGGGCGGCCATAACCCGATCCCCGGGCTTCACGCCTGTGACGCCGGGGCCGGTCCGAAGCACGACGCCGGCCATTTCGATGCCAAGCGTCGCGGGCAGGGTCAGCTTGAAGCGCTCGCGGAGGTAGCCTTCACGGATTTTCCAGTCGATACGGTTTACCGCGGCGGCCTTGACCGACACCAAGACCTCGCCCGGACCCGGCTCGGGCGCGGATACGCTATCGACTGTCAGCGATTCGGGGCCGCCATAGGCTTGAAGACGTAAGGCTCGGCCGTGGGCAAGCGGTTCGGATGTGGAGGCCCCGCGCTTGAGATCAGCGGATTGGATCATGTAGGTTCTCCTTCTTGGCAGAAGGTATGCGTCCGAAATCCGCACCATAAGTCATCGAAATAAGACAGTCTGTCTCGCTGGAGAGACACCTAATGGCCTTCCGGCGTCTCCAATTTCGTATTTGTGGCCTTATCCGTACGGTGCTTTTCGGCCAGGCGGAAAAGCGGTCGACCGACGGCGACCTTGTAGCGGCGCGTGATCGGGCTCGTCGATCATCAGCGCCAGGATCAGATGGGCCATGAGCCAGCTTCGGGCGAGCCGCTCATCGCGTGCTGGAAGCTTATGGGTGCCCATTCCGCTCTTGAGCCGCTTGAAGGCGAGTTCTGCCAGTGTCTCGATCGAATACTAACCATAGCCTTCGCGCCGGGTCCGCAGAGTGCACAGCCGCCGGTCTCCATGGTCCGTCGGGCGCCCGTCCTCAGCCGGCGTGATATTCGAGCATGATGTCGATCAGCGCTCTGACTTTGCGTGGCGGGAAGTCGCCGGGAGGACGCACCACATAAAGCCCTGCCGCGACCACCGTGTGGTCGGCAAGCAGGGGGATGAGCGCACCGGAGGCGATGTGGGGCTCGATCAGGAAATCCGGCAGGGCCGCCACGCCGAGTCCGGCCAGCGCCGCCGAAAGGAGCGCTTCGCCGTTATCCGCCTTGAAACGACCGTGAGGATGGACCGCGATCGTTTTGCCTCCCTCGACGAACCGCCATGCTTCGGTCCCCTGCAACAGGCACTCGTGATCCGCGAGTTGGCCAAGCGTTTGCGGTGCCCCATGCCCGGCGACATAGGCGGGGCTGGCGACAAGCATGCCGGATATGGGCCGAATGCGTCTGGCGATCAGGCTCGAGTCAGGCAGAAATCCCGCCCTGATTCCCGCGTCGAAGCCCTCGGAAATCAGATCCACGAAACGATCGCTGTAGGCTGCATGAACATGCAGCAAGGGATGGCGTCGAGCGAGTTCGGCAAGAACCGGGGCGACAAGCCTCGGCCCGCCAGACAGGGGCGCGGCGATACGCAGCAGCCCGCGCACCGCGCCATCGGGTGCTATTGCATCCTGTGCCGCCTCGAACTCGCCGAGGATGCGAGTGGCGTGGTCGCGGAACGTCGCGCCGGCCTCCGTCAAGGCGGCGCCGCGAGTCGTGCGAGAGAGCAACTGGCTTCCGAGCGTTTCCTCCAGCCGAGCCAGTCGGCGGCTGACGACGGATTTTGCGACGCCCAGCCGCCGCGCGGCAGGCGATATGCCTCGCCCCTCCGCGATCTCCACGAAAGTCCTGACGTCCTCAATCTCCATAGCGTTCCGCTTTCAGCAACAATCAATCGCAAAACCGGAGGCTATCTTAAGCCGACAAGGAACGCCATCCTTTGTGGGTCAGTTCATCCGGCATAGCCGCGCCGGACCAACCCCATGGAGAAATAGATGAGCGTGCAAGACGTGTGGAAATACGAAGAATCTGCGCTGGTGCTGATCGACTACCAGCCGGAAATGTTCAGCCAGATCCGATCCGAAACGCCGGCCAACCTGGTCGAGCTCAACGTGCGGCTACTGATCAGGGCTGCACGGGCTTTCGACATGCCCATTATTCTCTCGACGGTCGGTGCAAACATGGGTGTCAACGGCCCCACGGTTCCGGCGATCCTCGCCGAACTGCCCGGCATCGAGGTGATCGATCGCTCGACAATGAACTCGTGGGAAGATCCGGCCTTTCGCGCCGCGGTCGAGAAGACCGGCCGCAAACGGCTGATCATCGGCGCCCTCTGGACCGAGATCTGTCTTGCTTTCCCGGTCATCGATGCGCTCAAGGACGGCCATGACGTGGCTTTCCCGGTCGACGCCGTCGGCGGTCGGTCGCAGCTTGCCCACAGCACGGCGATCCAGCGGCTCACTCATGCCGGGGCGGTCCCCAGTACGGCCTTGGCTGTCGTTACCGAACTCTTCCGCGACTGGGCGGGGCCGGTGGCCGACAAGGCCCGCACGCTGGTGTACTGGTATTACGAGGAGCTTGCGAAGCTGCAGGGTCCGGCCGCAAAGGCCGCCTGAAGCGCCAGGCCGAGCACGGTTGGAGCGGCGGGGAAGCCTCTGACAGGGCCGATTTTTCCCGCCTGTTCTACCGGCAGCACCGGCGAGCCCCGCATAGTCGGCTCTCCCGCCGCCAATTTCCCTATTTTCGAAAAGGACGATCAAAATGAAAACTCAAACCGGCGCCGTTCGCGGCCCCATCAATCGTTGGAGCCTGGCGCTGTGGATCGCACAGGCGCTCCTGGCTCTCCTCTATCTGGCAGCCGGTGGCGCGAAACTGACACAGCCCATCGACGCGCTCGCCGCGAGCATGAGCTTCGTCACCCATGTACCGGAAGCCGTCACACGGCTGATCGGCACTCTCGAAGTGCTGGGCGCTGTCGGTCTCATCCTGCCGGCCGCGACGCGGATCAAGCCTTGGCTGACGCCGCTGGCGGCTGTCGGGCTTTCACTCGTACAGGTGGGGGCGATCATCACGCATGCGCTGCTCGGCGAGACGGCCAAGATGCTGCCCATCAACCTGACGCTGCTCGCCTTGTCCTTGTTCATTGCCTGGGCCCGGCTGCGGAAAGCCAAGATCCCGGCTCGCTGAGCATGGCGAGTCACCAAGAGGGTAGGCCGGCCCGCCACTCGCGGATCACGACCCCTTGACGCAGACATCTACCGACATCGAGCCCCTGGAGCTTCAAAATGCAATTCGGAATCTTCTCTGTCAGCGACGTAACGCGCAACCCGATCACAGGCGTCACGCCGAGCGAGGCGCAGCGGATCGATGCGATCGTCAAGATCGCGAAGCGGGCGGACGAGGTCGGGCTCGATGTCTTCGCCATCGGCGAGCACCACAACCCACCCTTTTTCTCGTCCTCGCCGACGACTCTGCTCGCCCATATCGCCGCGCAGACGCAGCGCATCATCCTCAGCACCGCCGTGACGCTCATCACGACCAATGACCCGGTGAAGATCGCGGAAGACTACGCGATGCTGCAGCATCTCTCGAAGGGGCGGACGGACCTGATGCTCGGCCGCGGGAATACAGTGCCGGTCTATCCCTGGTTTGGGCAGGACATGCGTGACGGCGTCGCACTGGCGCTCGAGAACTACAATCTGCTCCACAAGCTGTGGCGCGAGGACGTTGTCGATTGGCAAGGCAAATTCCGGACCCCGCTGCAAGGCTTCACGTCGATCCCGCGCCCGCTCGACGATGTTCCTCCCTTTGTCTGGCACGGCTCGATCCGCACTCCGGAGATCGCCGAGCAGGCGGCTTTTTACGGGAACGGCTATTTCGCCAACAACATCCTTGCGCCCAACCTGCACTTCCTGCCGCTGGTGAACTTCTACCGCGAGCGGTTCGAGCATTACGGACACGGCACCAAGGAGCAGGCCGTCGTCGGGCTTGGTGGCTATGCCTTCATCGCGAAGCGCTCGCAGGACGCATACGACCGATTCCGGCCCTATTTCGAAGGCAGCCCCATCTACGGAAAGACCTATCGGCTGGAAGAATATTCGCGCGATACGCCGCTCAGTGTTGGCAGCCCGCAGGAGGTCATCGACAGGACGCTGAGCTTCCGGGAAGCCTTCGGCGACTACCAGCGGCAGCTGTGGGTTCTCGACGCCATGGGGCTGCCGCTGGAGATGGCTCTCGAGCAGGTCGAGCTGCTGGGCACTGAGGTGGTGCCCGTGCTCCGCAAGGAGATGGCGGCGCGACGCTCGCCGGGCGCCGCCCTAGCCCCGACGCACCGGAGCCTGGTGGAGGTCAAGTATGGAGACCAGCCGCCGCGCCAGCCGCGCCCAAATGCCAATCGCGGAGACAACCTGACGGACGTCCAGCCGTATCGCGATACTGACGAAAACGTTACAGCGCGCGCCCCGCTGGTCGCGGGGCAGGCTGCGCGGTCCGGCAATGTCGCGAAGCGATAGGCCCCGGTGGTGTCTTCAGGGAAAGGATTAGAGAGATGACGAAGACCATCGAGAACAGGGGGAAGCCCATGCGGCTCGTCGTCGTGAACGCAGGCGTAAACGATCCCTCGACAACGCGGATGCTGGCCGACCGCATCGCACAGAAGAGTATCGAACGTATCACTGGTACGGGAAAGACCGCCGTCCTTAGCGTCATCGACCTGGCTCCGCTTGCAGTCGATATTGCGCGTGCCGTGGTGGCCGGATTTCCCGAGGCCAAGGTGCAGTCCGTAATCGAAACGCTTGCCGGCGCGGATGCCGTCGTTGCCGCCACGCCAGTCTACAAGGCCGGTGTCAGCGGGCTGTTCAAGTCGTTCATCGATATCCTCGACAACGACTTGCTCATTGCCAAACCGGTGATCCTCGCCGCGACGGCCGGCACCGCTCGCCATGCGATGGTCGCGGACGCGCAGATGCGCCCGCTTTTCGCGTTTCTGCGCACTTTTCCCGTGCCGACGTCGATCTTTGCTGCCCCGGAAGATTGGGGGTCGCCGGAGCTCGGCGGTCGCATCGATCGAGCTGCTACCGAGCTCACCCAGTTCCTGTTGAGTGGCACCAGCCGATCCATCGCGGACGCGGCATGGAAAGGCTATCAACACCAGTTCGCAGGCAATGCGGCGCGCGCGGAGCGCAGCGCTGCCGATGTCAATTTCGACACCGATCTGATGAAGCTGGCCGCAGGAGGGACGGCTGTAGAGCGGATGATCGTCAGAGGCTGAGGGAGCTGAATTTCCTTGCCCAATCCTTTGGCCTAGTTACCGCTTGCGGCCGCATCTGCATGCACAGGAAGAAGATCAACGTCTCGACCGTGCTCGCCGGTCAGAGGCTGGGAATCAAGGAGGTCGACGACGGCATTTGGCTCGTCAGCTTCATGCATTACGATCTCGGGTATATCGACTTGGAACAGAGGACCTTGCAGACCATCGACAACCCGTTCGGCACGAGGTTGTCACCCATGTCTTAGGTACAATCTGTTACCTATGTCTCCGGGTTGGACAAAGGTAGTTATGGTAGCGGGAGAGGGATACCGCCAATACAGTGCTGCTACTGAATTCACTTGCTAAATTGAGTCCCTGCGCCTGTTGGCGGTTCGAATCGCGTGCTGTGCGCCACTTTACGATTTTGCGCGATTTCATACCCTGCCGCGGACGGATGCCGCATCACGCCGCCGACAGCCGCACGTGGAACTTGCTGTCGGTTGCCGAAGATTGTGGCAATCCGGACAGACCCGTCGAAACAGGGTGTAGGCTTCCGCCTCCTGGGTCACAACCGCTGTTTGCAGGGTGGCCATGATCTTCTTGCCGTCGTCGATCGACAGGCCCAGGTCTCCTTCACGCAGACGCTCATCGCTTTTGTCGATCCGGACCTCTCGGCGACAGATGTCGCCGAATTCGTTCGTCCCTTCGATCGAAATCGTCCACTCCATTCCCATCACTACCTCCGAAACCAAAGAGATGGTGATGGCCCAGTCGACGCTAACAAATCGTGGCCGCGCTCACCCCAGAGAAGTTACCGGTCTCCACTGCACTAATGGGCGGTGTAAGCTCCGTCCACCAGATGGTAGCTCCCAGTGATAAAGCTGGCCTGGTCGGACAACAGGAAGCACACAAGAGCCGCTACCTCTTCCGGTTTCCCGCGCCTGCCCATCGGCTGAAGACCCGCCATGCGCCGGCTGGCTAATGCCTCCATTTGCTCCGATAAAAGAGGCGTTTCGATCCAGCCGGGGCCGACGACATTGATCCGGATGCCCATCCTAGCATATTCAATCGCCGCAACCTTGGTTAATCCAACGACCCCGTGTTTCGCTGCCGTGTAAGCGGACGCAGTTGGCAAGCCGACGGAACCGAGAACAGAGGACATGTTCACGATGGCACCTCCGCCTCGATCCAGCATCGCGGCGATTTCGTACTTCATGCTGTAGAAAACGCCATTGAGATTAACGTTTATCAGTTTGTGCCAGTTGTCGAGCGGATAGTCTGCCGTTGCTTTTCGAATGCCGTCGATACCTGCATTGTTTACCGCCATATCCAGTCCGCCGCATTTCTGGACAGTGAACTCGATCAGCTTTTCCACTGCTGCCGCATGCGTGACATCTACCGCAAAGTCGTAGGCCCTGCCTCCTTGCGAGCTTATTTCGGCGGCTGTGCAGCGCGCGGCCTCGGCATCAAGGTCGGCGACAACAATCTCGGCTCCTTCTTGCGCGAGTTGCCGTGAAACAGCCGCACCTATTCCGGAGCCTGCGCCGGTCACAATCGCGACTTTACCATGGAAGTCAGGCTTCATCGGCTCTGTCCTATGCCATTTCTGACATAACCGAACAGAGGCAGACGGTCATCGCAAGAAGTTTCGCTCCAATTCGCTTGTTTAATCCTGTGAATTCATTTTTGCCACCACACAGCGAGACTTGGCCCGCAGGCCTCGGAATGGTAGAGACGAGGGCGGCGGTAGATGACCAGTTTCCTAGCAGGTACAAATGGAAGAACACCACATTGCGCGCCGGGGGCTCGTGCTGGGTAGTCTGGCTCTGATGATCTCCGGATGCACGTCGATTTCATCCGCGTTCGGACCAAGGCGTGGCCTGAATCCTCGTTACCGACGGCAGCATGTGCGGTACGACGGAAACGAGCCGGCCGGAACGATCGTCGTCGATACTTCGCACCGTTTTCTCTATGCCGTCGAGTCTGACGGGTGGGCGACGCGCTACGGCGTTGGCGTCGGCGAGCAGGGACTTTCCTTCAAGGGTACAGCGACCGTCGGCCGCAAGGCGGACTGGCCGTCGTGGACACCCACCGCCAGCATGATGCAGCGCAAGCCGCGCCTGGTGCAGTATGCAGCGGGGGTCCCTGGCGGACCAAACAACCCGCTTGGTGCGCGTGCCCTTTATCTCTATCGAGACGGGCGCGACACCCACTTCCGGATACATGGTACAAACGAGCCATGGACGATAGGCACAGCGGTATCGAACGGGTGCATCCGTATGATAAATGACGACGTCATTGACCTCTACGACCGTACTCCTTTGGGCACGACGGTGGTGGTTGTTTGATGGTGGGCAGGCCTGATCTTCGTTGGATGGTGAACCCTGCCAGCACGTCACCGCAAAGGTGCCGCCGGCAACCGGGTGCCAACTGTGTCATTTCTGCACTAGGCGTTGGTGTAGATCGCAGCTAACTTCGTGGGGCTGCATATCGTTTTAGTTGTGGCGATTCCATAGGCTATTCCGCCCCCGGGGAAAGGATTGCTTGATGAACAGGATATTGATTGCAATGGTTGCTGTGCTCGCCGTTGCCAGCCTGAGCGGCTGCGCGAACGACTGGATCGGCAAAGGAAAGGGTAAGGCTCCGGCACCCGCTCCGGTAGAGCAACCAGTGATTAAGTAAGGACCGGCTTGTATGGGGAAGGGGTGCCAAGCCCTTCCCCATACATACGCAGCCGGGGCTTTGGCCGGCTTCATAGCGGTTGGCGAGCATAGGCCGTTATTAGGTCTGTGCTTTGTGAAGTTCGGGAATGGACGCGGCGATGACGCTTCTAAGTAGCCGTCTCTTGCTTGTGGCGTTGGTGGCCCTCCCGGCAGCGGCATGTCAGACGAAAGACCTGCCGCCCCAGCCGAATTTCGTATCTTATGCCGATGGCGGAGCTGCGCCTCAAAAAAACGACGAGCGGTACTTCATCGAGTTCCGCTCCCGCTACGCCCTAAGCTACGGCCACACCTACGCAGTTTTTGGGCGCCTGGACCGGGCCGGGAGAATGATCGATCCCCAAGTCGCGGGCCTTCACCCGGCTTCGAACAGTGCGGTTCCCTATGTTCTGGGCCATATCGTGCCGGTGCCAGCCGAAACCGGGTGGAGCGACGGTGATCTGGAAGAACCATACAGATCCGCAAGCTGGCAAATCATATTGACCCGGGCCGAATACGACAAAGTCGTTGCCTACATCCGCAAGCTGCAGGCGAGCTCGCATGTCTGGCAGGCGACGGTCTTGAACTGCAACGGCTTCGTGGCGGACATCGCTCATTCCATGGGATATAAGACTCCCGCCATTCAGCTCCGGCCGCAACAATTCATAACCGAGCTTCGGGAGATGAATACATAACCAAGATTCGAGGGATGAATGGGACCGAATGCGATCGGTACTGCCCCTCCGGCTTTCGCGTCTGCGGACTAACTCGGAGAGGATCGCTGCGCCTGAAGGTCGGCCGGTGACGAAATCGAGACGATGGGTGAAGTGGCCATACTCAGGGGCAGCTGCTACAGTCGCGATCGCAGAAAGGGCGCTGGTGACCTGAAGTGAGCATTGCGGCAGCCTCACTTGGCGAGGTCATTTGGGTGATCGGCATCGTTGCTTGGTACGTGATTCGGTATCCCTTCGAGCGCCGGGCAAGGCGCGTGCGAATTGTAACTGGCTACCGCTCACGTTCCGACATCGTCGGGCTTGCATCTGCTCTGTTTGGCCTCGCAATCCTGCCTGCCTTCTATGTTGTCACCGGCATGCCCGCAGCGGCTGACCACCCGGCCAGCGTTTGGGCCGTGGCTCTCGGCACAATCATCTTCTGCTCCGCGCTATGGGTTTTTCGCAGATCCCATAAGGAACTTGGCCGGAACTGGTCGATTACGCTGGAGATTCGCGAACGGCATGAACTCATCTGCGCCGGACCATACGCTTTGGTCCGCCACCCGATGTATACCTCGTTCCTGCTCATGGGCCTCGGCCAGGTCTTTTTGCTGGCGAACTGGATTGCGGGCATATCGGGTTTGATTGGGTTCGCAGTCCTTTTCCTGCTGAGAGTGGACGAGGAAGAGCGTATGATGCTGGAGAATTTCGGCCCGCAATACCGTGCCTATATGGAAAAGACCAAGCGAATAGTCCCTTATCTTTATTAGAGGTACGTTTTATGCGAGGCCGAGCCCTCAAGCTTTCCGCGCCCCGGCGCCTTGTTGGCGATCTGATGAGGTTTTCGATCGGCGTGCCACGGGTCGCGGTGCAGCGTCAGATGAACCTCAGCCCACTCGTAAGGGCTAGAATGGCGCAGCAGACCAGGCCCTCCTGGACCGCGATCTTCCTGAAAGGATATGCGCTTCTTGCCCTAGAGATGCCGGAGCTGCGGCGCGCCTATGTCAAGTTGCCCTGGCCGCAGCTTTATGAGTATCCGGCAAGCGTAGCCTCGATTGCCCACGAGCGCGAATATGATGGCGAGCCGGCCGTTCTGCTGAGCTGCATCAAGTGCCCGGAGCGCTACTCCATCACGGAACTTGAGGGATCCATCCATGCGGCTCGATCACGGCCGATCCTGGAGGTCCCGGAGTTTCGGCGTGCCTTGCGGGTGGCAGGTGCGCCCGCGCCAGTCAGGTGGCTGCTTATGTGGCTAGGGTTGAACATCGCCCGGCAAAGGGCAAATTACTTCGGTACCTTCCAACTGTCGGTCTATTCTGGTCTCGGTGCGGAATCACTCAACCCGCTGACACCACTGACCACGCTTCTGAACTACGGTCCGATCGGCAAAGACGGATCGGTGAATGTCCGCATCCACTACGATCACCGGGTCATGGATGGAGCGAACGTCGCACGAGCACTGGAGAGATTCGAAAAGATCCTGAACGGCACTGTCGCCAATGAAGTGATGCTGCTCGGTCAAGGAGTTTCCGCTCCTGCAAGACAGAGGAACGCGACGTGATTTCGCACTGTGAATACCGGCCAGCTATCGTCGTGATTGGCGGCTCGGGTGGAATTGGCCGGGCGATTGCGAGCGTCGCGGCAAGGGAGCGCGGTGCGGTTGTGCTGGTTGCCCGCTCGCCCGAGGGTTTGGCCGCCGCGGCGTCTGAGGTTAGGGAGGCGGGCGGCGAGGCATTCACGCTCGAGTTGGATCTCGTGGCAGGCGATGCGCCGACGCGCATGGAGGGCTTTCTGTCCACACACGGCCTGGTCTGTGATGTCCTGGTCAACAGCGCCGGCTATGGCCTGCGGGGCGCGACGACGGCGCTGCCTATTGATGATCAACTGGGCATCATCGATCTCAACATACATTCCCTCACAGAACTGACCCTCCATTTTCTGCCGGGAATGGTGGCGCGCCGACGGGGCGGGGTGCTCAATCTCAGTTCCGTGGCCGGGTTCGTTCCCGGGCCTTATATGGCTCTGTACTTCGCCAGCAAAGCTTTCGTGCGCTTCTTCTCAGAGGCGCTTCACCAGGAATTGCGCCGAACCGGTGTGACGGTCACATGCGTTGCACCAGGCCCGGTGTCGACGGAGTTTCTCGCAAGATCAGGCGCCAATCAGACGGCGCTCTTCAACATCTTGCCCAAGGTGGATCCGGAGTATGTGGCCGAACGGGCGTGGCGAGGGTTCAAATCCGGTCGTCGCCTCGTCGTACCGGGAATCTCGGGCAAGTTGGCTGCCCTTGCGGCAGCGCTCCTGCCTTCAGCAGCGCTGCTGCCCCTGGTCGGCCGGCTGCAACGCGGCGGCAATGATCAATGTCCTTGCGGTTCAGGTATGAAGTTCAAGAAATGCTGCGGTACCCGCCAGATTCAGCTACGCCGGGGCCCTCGGGGAATTATCCCCTGAAGGACCAGCACGCCCGCTCGCTATTTCAGAAGTCGCCGATGGTCTTGGCAACGACCAAACGCTTTCCACCTGAACCGTTGCTGCGCTCGTGCATGAAGTCCCTCTCGGCCAGCGAGACAAAAGCCAAACCTTCCAGACCTACCGCCCTCCAAGCGACCGCCTCTCGGCGTGGCCAGCGCTCGTTCATCTACTCGACTCTTCGAGTCACAGTACGCATCCGGTGAAGACCGCAGACGTGCGCATCCGGCAGCCAGGAGAACCTGAGCACCGGAGTGCTGGGGTCAAGCTTTCTTTGGGGAGACGCGATGATATTCTTCGAGGAGGAGTTTGACCTCCTCGATGCCTTCATCGGTGAAG